>JAUHYX010000116.1 GCA_030426285.1 bacterium | reverse complement strand
TGAGGATCAAAACTATGTGTGACTGTAATTGTGTCCTCTACTAGATCCGATCCAATGATGTTCAAGGTGTGTTTCACAAGCTCTCCAGGAAGTACATCTGATGAGCTTTCAACGTGCGTTTGAAGCTCTTCTTGTGTTGGCGTCACGGCAACTGTCCCTGCACCGCGTTTGGCACCAGTGTTACTGAAGATTTCATAGGCAATTTCAACAGGCGCGCCCAATTGCACTTCGGAAAGAGAGGCATGCAACTCCCAAGTTTCAAGAGGCAGCAGTGTCCTAGGAAGACTGAAGTAGTTCAACTCAAGCACAGAATTGCTCGATTCAAACATGGTTGAGTCTACGACAATGGCCTGATCGCATGTGTTGCTTACTATAAGTTCAACACTTGTTTGTGCACACTGTATAGCTTCCCCCTGAAGCTGCACGTGCAGACAATTGTCGTCAACTGAATACACGGTAACGCGAACCAAAGAGGTGTCTTGGTACAACTCATACCCTGGACCTGCATCACTTGTCATTATAGCCAATACTACATAGTCTCGAGCTTCTGAAGGAGCCACAAACTCTAGCTCAGCCTGCCAAGCCTCACCGGGTTGCAACATGTCTATACCAGGTGTTGCAATGCGAAAGTGTTGCGCATCTACACCTGCCAACGTGACAGATTGAACGCTCACTTGCTCCGAGCCAATTGAGGTGAACAACTGGAGAGAAGTTGTAGTTGTTTGAGCTACAGGCACTGCTCCGATATTGTGCGTTGTAGCTTGAATATCCGGCAGAATTGCAAGGCCAGATAGTTGCGCAGCCGTAGCAACTGTTCCCAATCCATGTCGAAGCACAAAGTTGCTGCTAGCAACATGTTCACCTTCTTGTGTTGGTGAGAACGTGACAGAGATAGTGGTTGTTTGCACACCGTTTACCGGCAAATCTGCGAATGACGGCAATGAAAACTGATTTGACGGTTCTGAGGAAATGTCAACCGAGGCTGAAGTATTTGTGAGTATAGACGCCTCAAGTGGCAGCACATTCTCGCGACCAACCCTTGTTGGAGGGAACACAATGTCCTGAGTTGCAATGTCTAGGAGTACACCAAAACCACTTAGCTTTCCAATTGCAACAAGATCCAGGTCATTCTCAAACTCGATGCTGGCAGATCGCTCTCCCTGCGCTTGAGGTGTGAAGCAAAATTCAAATACACGTTGCTCGCCAACACGCAAACCGAGCGGAAACACAGGCCCGATATACTCAAACTCTTCAGGACAGTTGGCGCAGTCTATTCCTTGCAAGAGAATATTCTCGTTTCCGGTGTTTGTCAGCACAATACCATCCAGCGATGAACAAGTCGAATTCTGCACGAGAGTTTCCGGAAAGCGAAAATGTGACACAGCAATCGAGGGTTCTGCTGTTCGTACACCAATACTAGTGAAACGGTCGCCCAAGCATTCAACTCGTATAAGGATGCGTCCAGCCGGCGGGTTACCTGAGTCTAAGTCAGTACACACTTCGAAACTAATTGTTTGGCCGGGGTCGAGTGTTTGCGGCATGGAAGTGGGTGAGAGGATCAATCGATCGTCACCTAACAACCACACATTTTCGACAGTTACAGGTACGCGCGATGTATTTTCAAAAGTGGCGGTTGTGCAGTATGGACCGGAAACATTCGAAGGAAGATTGAGCATTTCTGGACCAACAAGCTGCAATGCTTCAAACACGAGTGAAGCTTGAGTGCTCATGCCGGAAATATCTGTTGCACTAACCGTGACAGAGAATGTTGTAGACCTATCGATTTGCTCGATGCTAACCGCTATAGAGGTTGTAGTGTCAAACAGTCTTGGCGATGCGATATCCGCTGTGCCCGAAACAAGAGTGATATCAATATCAAACAATGGCAGTTCCGACTGAATCGCAATTGTTGCTTCGGAGCACAAACTGTCGACCTCCAAAGCAATTTCGCCTTGTTCTTGTGGCCAAAATCCACCACTCACCGGAAATGCATAGCTGTCTTTGTCACCAAACGCACTCACCCAAATTCCCATAGGAGCATCACATTCCAACACAGCATGACCTGGCGCCACAGCCACGCGAAACCACTTCAATCCGGCTGGAGAAAGACCAGAAGAGGACGCTATATCTTGCAGTAGTTGTCCTCCCATACGCGGTTGCGCAGAGGCATCACAAACAACTGTGACAACATACAGATCCATATTTCCCGTTTCTGGAATAACACAAGTGGCCTTGCGAACCCACTGATTCAGCGGTGGCGGAAACAGAAGCGACGGATCGCCAAGGTCGATCAGAGGGTTGCTAAACCAAGCAGTTTGGGCAATGTGAGCGAGGTACACCGGATAATTAGATGTCCAATCAGCAACGCCTTCAACGCCAAATACTGATGCGGTTTCTCCGGCATTTTCGAGATTGACGGTCGAAGTGCCGTTGTCGTCGGTATAACTCACGAATGTGTTGGGACGTGTAGCTACTAGTTTATAGGACTCTCCGCGGGTCGACAACGCTACTGCACTTCCGAATGGTACTGTCACAAAACTCGTTCCACAAGACGAAATCCCCGGCACCATTTCAATGAGGTGGTCTTTCGAACCTGCAGACTGACCTTGTCCTGCAAATGGATAATTGTCACTTACGGGCCATGCCGAACGAATATGTCCGGTGATAACGCCTACGGGCACATTGGATTGAATGAGTGTTCCAGATAAGTCACCCGTATTTCTCTGTGGAAGTGGCTTTGCAGTTGCATGCCATACCTCACCTTTTTGCAACACTTTTACAAAGCGCTCTCCGGCTTTGAACCCTTCTTCTAAATCCACCGTTGGCGTGACATCAATGCGAGTGTCGTCTTGTGAAGCGATAACACAAAACTGTCCTGTGCGCGGTTGTAAATCTTGTGCTCGTCGAGCGGAGTCCAAAGAGGATGTTCGGTAGTAATCCGTGGGGGTCGTCAACAATCTGTGTTCAATGTCCCAGCTGCGAACTGGGATGACCGCATATCCGTCCGAAGAGGCTGTAAAACTCGAGTGTGCGGTCACAAACACAGTTTCATTTGAAGTGATGTGATACACAGTTTTTGAAACAATTGAGCCTCTTTGAAGCTCAACTTCTTTTGGACAATACACAGTAAGAGGTGTATTAGGTTGCACTGTGTAAGTTTTATACGCACCCGAGAACGGTGATTTGATTCGAACAGTGGCTTCTTTAGGAGATGTTATATGAATCTGCTGCGCACTGTCATAGAGTTCCCTGTGTTCATTCTGCAAGAATGCCACATAGAATTCTCTGCCTTCAAACAAGTTGACTTGTGCGTACGAATACGCAGAAGCCACCAGAAAGCAGATGAAGGCCAGATTTAACAATGCGTGCTTCACACTCATAATATAACACGAGAAAGCACTTTGTTACCGAAATGTTAGCGCTTAGCTGTGTTTTGTCTGTGAAAGACGGTTTTGTGAGGCTTCTGAATCATTGTGGAGGTTGGAGTTGCTTGTGGGGCAATGAATCTAGACAAAGCACGAGTGCTACTTGTTGCCAAGTGTGGCGGCGTGACCTCGCCTCGCGCTTCACCTTGCCAGTCAACATACACCGGATTACCAGCTTCAAAGTCGATGACGAGTGCGTCGCTTACAGTTTTTTGCCTGCCAATTTCTTGGGCATTCTCAACAACAATGAAGACACTCTGCGTATTATAGAAAGCCCGCAGCTGCACAACTGATTTGTTGTACAGGTCTAGGTTCATGCTGTCGCAAACCAACTGATGATATGGAATATCTTCAGTTGATTGGGTTTGTTCATTGAGTGCAATAAATACGTTTCCTTGCGCAGTGATTCTTGTAGAATCTGGGGCATATTCCTCTATGCGGATGCTGCCGGCTTTGCCATATCCCTCAGGCAGCCAAAATGTCACGGAGTCGGATATCGTGACGATTCGTTTTGAGACAAAGTGAGTCATTTGTTCGGCTGACACAATGATGTCATTGTGCTGCAGCACTGCTGCACCCTGTGCAGTTCGCACCGTATCACCATTGCGTACAACTTGTGATACGCGCTGCGCACGAATTGTTGTTGACATCTTAGCGGTAGAATCTGATACATGGCTTTCAAGTTCACTGATCTGTGCATTTCCAATGAGCTCCAATGTCTGCTCAGCCGGCGTGTATACAGCCGTGTCGCCAGCGAAACGCACATTGTTGTCATTCAGTTCTCCAACTACTGTTCCTCCTACTAATGTGCGTTCTGTAAGCCTGTTGTACAATAGCGACTGACCAGTCAACAACATCGCGGTATTCTCTACCACAACTGAGTCTTGGAAGTGCGCCACAGAAGTACCGACATTGTACCGACCACTGTGAGCTGACAGCAATGAACTGTCTTGAAACATGGCAAATGGAACTGGGGAGGTTGCAATTTCAGTGTTGCCATTGTACAAAACATTGTGAGATTTCAGCGTCAAATCATTGTGAACAAGCACGACGTCTGTTCGCAGAGTGGCCGAATTGCGTCGCGCATCATACAAAGCAGATTCACAGAAAATGTCAAGTGAATCTTGGTGCAGATGAACATTTCCATTGAGTTGTTGAACCACGCCGTGAGCACCTTCTTTTTGAGTGAAGGCATCTGCAGATTTGAGCTCTATAACATCGCCCTGAGTCACAATCAAAGGGAGTATCAAGCAATAAAACGCAATCACGCTGTTTTCCTTTTGTCGCCTATTAGAATGCAGCACAAGCTAAGAATAGCTCCAACAACAGTGAGTATCGCTCCAGTAGAGAATGTACTCGAACTGTATTCCATGGTGATCAGGTGACTACCTTTTGTAAGAGGTATGCCGCGAAAACCATAGTTGATCTGCACAACTTCTAATTCAGTATCTGGTGTCGAAGCTTTCCACGCCGGATACCACACTTCACTCATGGATAGGATGCCGTCGCTCGAGGTCTCCACATTGAGAATTACTTTGTTGTTTGTGTACTCACGCACTTCAATTGAGTGACCAATAGGGAAGCCCGACTGCTGTCCAGGCAACTGAAGATCTTTTTCAAAACGTTCGGTGAGTACAGCTTGCTTTTTGATGTCAAACTGCCCAGCGTTCATACGATCAAAAACGTCGGTTTCTGCAACCATTGCCGTGTCATATACCATCCAGAATCGCGGGAAGTAGTCCGGTCGTTCAACAAAACTCATTTGTCCTTGCGCATTCGGAGCAATATCGTACTTAATATTCAAGGCATCGAGATTTCCTTGGAAGCTGCCGGTTGGGGCAATTCGCTTCTTGAGTAGCAATGGATTGTACCCTTCAAATGTTTGCACAGTCGAAACCAATCCCTGGTTCTGCTTCATCATTTGAAAGCCACGTTCGCGAATCTTGATGCGAAATAAGTCTTGCTTGGTACCTGAAAGTGAAGCTTCAGCAGACGCCGGTAACTTATACGCTTCCATTGGGTTAACAGTGCCGTTGTTAAACGATCCATAGATGTTCACGCTGCCAATGAACGTCAGAGCGGTAAGCAACACTCCGCTTATCACCATGTTGTGTTTTCTCACCCCATAGAGAACGAGTAAGAATGTGACAACAACGGAAGCAATAGCGACCATCAATTGTGTGGAGTGAAAACTACTAGCAGCTTGACTGGCTGTTTCGGGTAGGAATTGAGAGCATATAAATACGCATGCAGCCAACAGACCAGTTGCAACTAGAGTATGAATCTTGTGAAATGTTTGCTGTGACAAACTGCTAAAAAACTGTGCGGCTACCAATGGAACAAACAGTGCAGCTCCTATCATCATTCTCGCGGGCATACGAAAGCCCTCAAAAAACGGTAACTCGTGAAACAACCTATACACAACAAAGTTGTCACCAAGTGAAAAGGCAATCGCAAAAACGATACACACAAGGTGCGGGATATAGCGTTTGAATGACGACATAAAGGCCAGGATTGCTATCATCAACACTGGTATGCCAAAATAAAATGCGGTTTCCCAATAGAAATAGTAAGGACCAGCAGTATACGGAGCGGCGGTCTGCTCCGGACCACTGGTTCCCAATGCCCCCGGCACAACTGCTGTGAGCACTCCGGACCACGAGAGAGAGCCTTCTGAGGCTTCCTCATACGTCATCTCGCTGCGTTCAGACAACGAGGCGAGCTCTTGAGAGGGCAACAACTGAATCGCAAAAATAAGCCCACCTAACACAATCGCACCTGCGACAAGAGAAACGGATTGCATCCTTTTGTTGACCAATGCGTCGGTTAGCGCGAAGAGTCCAATAAGAGTACAGCAGAACAATGTCATTTGCGGATGTCCCGACAGCATCATGATTCCGGCGGACAGTCCAGCCCATCCCATGTAGCGAATACTTTTTCGGTGCATGGCTTTGAGAGCTAACATGAGCACAAGCGGGAACCATGCTGCGTGATACACCATCATTTCGTGAAACATATGACAGACAATAATCCCTGAAAAGCCATAGGCAACACCGGCCAACACAGCTGCATGTCGCTGTGCTCCCATGTATCTACTAAGCCGATACATAGAGTATTGGGCAAACACAACATGCAGGATGATCAGACACTGCAGCAGTCCGACGGGTAATAACGGACCGGACCCAAACGCAAGCAACCAGTTTGGTGGATAGAACACTCCAGTTTGAACGTCTGCAAAAAACGGCATACCGTTGAACGTACCGCTATTCCAAAACGGAATTGAGAAGTCAGCTATGTGATTGGCTAAAAAAGTGGCCTTAGGGTATGCTTGTTCAATAAAGTCTTCCCAAAAAAAAGCATCGCCGAACAATTGTCCTGAAAAGAATATCGCCGTTAATAACGCGAAAACAGGGATTACGGCGAGTGAGGGGATTTCAAATTGTGATTTTGAAGCAGAATTGTTTGCGGGGGTAGGTGCTTTTTTTTGCCTTGAGTTAGCCATAGTGGTTGAAATGAGTTTCGTGTGAATTCAACATCGTAAATGATTGTGTCGTAGGAAATTACTATTTTAAAAACTGCTTTGAGCGATAAAATTGACACGTTTCACAAACGAGCGGAGGAAGGTAGTGACACCTTTTACGCGTCTTTTTAGGTCTTCGGTAGGTAAAAAATACCTCCTTGGAGTTAGTGGACTCTTACTGAGTCTCTTCGCCATATCACATTTGGCGGGGAACCTTTTGCTGATTCAGGGTCGAGAAGCCTACAATGACTACGCAGCTGGCCTGCATTCGATTCCTGGTTTTCTTTTCATTGAATGGGGTCTTGCAGCCGTATTCTTAGTGCACATCGCGATTGCAATTCGCGTGAGTATGGAGAATACTTCTGCGCGCAAGAGATCATACAGCCAGCATAAGATGCAGACTGTAGGCAAGTCAGCCGCAACCATGAAGTATTCTGGAGCGTTGCTGATTGTGTTTTTGGTTGTGCACCTTCTAAATCTGCGTTTCAAGATTGTGCCTGAAGTGATGGTACCAAATGCGACGGATTTCGACGCCGTTCAGCACTTGTTTGCCAACGCGGGCATGGTGGGTTTTTACGTGCTCATGTGCATCGTGATTGGCTTCCACCTCGGTCATGGTCTTCAAAGTTCGTTGCAGTCACTTGGCTGGTATCACACAGATGTTACGCCAAAAGTTCGCTCCTTGAGTTTTTGGTTCGGACTCGTGATGGCTGTTGGATACGCGATGCTCCCTCTTTATGTCATGTTTAATTACCCGGTATAAATCCTATGTCAACTAATGGTACTGTTTTAGACTCAAAGATCCCTGCAGGTCCGTTAGCCGATAAGTGGGATCAACACAAGTTCAACTTGAAACTTGTTAATCCGGCTAACAAAAGAAAATTTAATATCATCGTAGTGGGAACCGGTCTGGCAGGAGCTTCTGCCGCCGCAACACTCGGTGAACTCGGCTACAACGTTAAGTCATTCTGCGTGCAAGATTCACCGCGTAGAGCGCACTCAATTGCTGCCCAAGGTGGTATCAATGCAGCCAAGAATTATCAGAATGACGGTGATTCTATCTGGCGTTTGTTTTACGATACTGTGAAGGGTGGAGATTTCCGCGCCCGCGAAGCCAATGTATACCGGCTCGCTCAGGTGTCTGTAAACATTATCGACCAATGTGCAGCTCAAGGTGTGCCTTTTGCTCGTGAATATGGCGGCTTGCTCGCCAACCGCTCATTCGGTGGTGCCCAAGTCTCGCGAACGTTTTATGCACGTGGTCAGACCGGCCAGCAGCTCCTTCTCGGTGCGTATTCTGCGATGAGTCGCATGATTGGTGCCGGCAAAATCGAGATGCATGCAAGAACTGAAATGCTGGATCTTGTGGTTGTAGACGGCAAGGCCCGCGGCATTATTTCTAGAAACCTCGTAACCGGAAAAATAGAACGCCATGTGGCAGATGCCGTGTTGTTGTGTACCGGTGGTTATGGCAATGCATACTACCTCTCAACAAATGCCATGGCATCAAATGTTACTGCGGCTTATCGCGCCCACAAGCGCGGTGCGTTTTTCGCGAATCCTTGTTATGTACAAGTTCACCCGACTTGTATTCCAGTTCACGGCGATTCACAAAGCAAGCTGACGCTGATGTCTGAATCTTTGCGTAACGACGGGCGGGTGTGGGTGCCAAAAGCCAAAGGCGACAAACGTCATCCAAATGACATCCCAGATTCAGAACGGTATTATTACTTGGAAGAACGGTATCCTTCTTTCGGTAACCTCGTTCCGCGCGACGTAGCTTCTCGCAACGCCAAATTGGTATGTGACGATGGACTCGGAGTGGGAGAGACAGGCTATGCAGTTTACCTCGATTTCCGCGACGCAATTGCACGGGATGGTGAACCGGTGATAGAGCAGAAGTACGGTAATTTGTTCGAGATGTACGAAAAGATCACCGGGGAAAACCCATACAAAGAACCGATGCGAATTTACCCGGCTGTTCACTATTCAATGGGCGGATTGTGGGTTGACTATAACCTGATGTCAAACCTGCCTGGACTGTTTGTTCTTGGAGAAGCGAATTTCTCAGATCACGGCGCCAACCGTTTGGGAGCAAGTGCCTTGATGCAAGGATTAGCTGACGGATATTTCGTTATCCCAGCGACCTTGGGCGGTTACCTAGCAACTGAGAAACTTGATCCCGTAACAACAGATCACGAGAGTTTCAAAGCCACAGAAAACGAAACCACCGAACGCATCAACAAGTTGTTGGCCGTCAATGGAAGTCGCACTGTCGACAGTTTCCATAAAGAACTCGGCAAAGTGATGTGGGACAAAGTCGGTATTGCGAGGAACAAGGAAGGACTCGAACAAGCTCGTAAAGAGATTAAGGCGATTCGAGAAGAATTCTGGCAAAATGTTAAGGTCAACGGAGAATCCGAAGACTTCAACTTGTCGCTCGAAAAGGCAGGGCGTGTGGCGGACTTTTTAGAGTTCACCGAGCTCATGGCTCACGATGCTTTGCTCCGTGAGGAGAGTTGTGGTTGTCACCTGCGCGAAGAATACCAGACTGAAGAAGGCGAAGCAAAACGCAACGATGACGACTTCTGTTACGCCGCTGTGTGGGAACACAATGGTGTAGGGAAAGAGTGGACAATGCACAAAGAAGACCTCACATTTGAGAATGTAGAACTGACGCAAAGGAGTTACAAATAATGGGCGCTAAAACCATTAATTTAACATTGAAAATCTGGCGTCAGAAGAAATCAGACGCCGCCGGGAATTTTGAGACATATGATGTGCCAAATGTTCCAACCGACGTTTCGTTTCTTGAAATGCTTGATATGCTCAACGAGCGATTAGAAGCTGAAGGACAGGAGCCAGTAGCGTTCGACCACGATTGTCGCGAAGGAATTTGCGGTATGTGCGGAGCTATGGTGAATGGTCAGGCACATGGACCAGAAAGCGGGTCAACACTTTGTCAAACACACATGCGCACGTTTAAGGATGGCGACACATTAGTGATTGAGCCGTGGAGCGCAAATGCATTCCCTGTGCTGAAGGACTTGGTGGTCGACCGCAGCGCATTTGACCACATCGTTGCTACAGGCGGATATGTTTCTGTACGTACAGGTAGTGCTCCCGACGCAAATGAAATTCCAATTCCAAAGGTAGACGCAGACACAGCAATGGACGCCGCAGCTTGTATTGGATGTGGCGCTTGTGTTGCTGCATGCCCAAATGCTTCAGCAATGTTGTTTGTTTCTGCCAAGGTTTCACACTTGGCGCATTTGCCGCAGGGTAAAGTAGAGGCCAAAGAACGTGTCCGCGCCATGGTTGATACAATGGATTCATTGGGATTTGGCAATTGTTCAAATGCTCGTGAATGTGAAGCAGCTTGTCCAAAAGAGATCAGTGTTGAACATATTGCCAAACTCAATCGCGAGTTTGCAAGCGCGTTGTTCTAGCACAGCCGATTTTGGATATATTAGTTTAAGGCCATGTATCTGCTGTAGATACATGGCCTTTTTTGTACATGATTATTGGAGACTTTGCCATTGAGGGCACTGATACAAAGAGTTCGCAATGCCAGCGTTGAGATCGATTCAGAACGCGTTGGTGAAATTGATCACGGGTTACTTGTACTGCTAGGTGTGTCTGGAGAAGACGATGCAGAGACTTGTAAATGGGTAGCTAGGAAGACCG
>JAUHYX010000115.1 GCA_030426285.1 bacterium | reverse complement strand
AATCGCAAGGATTTTGACGTACTCTACACACGTGTGAACAAGGAGCACCAAGAGCTTGAACTTGCAGTATTCACACGACGCCGAGAGTACAATAACAATGTGAGTTTAGGCGCTTTCAACGACGTGGTAGTGCCAACTGCTACAAGCATTGTGTGCACGGATCTCGACACAAAAGAGCAGTTTACACTCAATACGACCCCTGAAGGGATTGCCACGATGCAGTTGGAGCGGTTTGTGGAAGACGGCTTCGGACGCGACAAACGAATAAAGCGATTGGTTGTACATGCCGAGACTCCGGACGACGATGTGATTTCAACGCATGACACACTAATTTTTGATGCCAACTGTGTTGAACGTTTGCAGCATGCCTTGTATTTGTGGGACACCGCGGTCTTTTACGATCAATCATGCACATTTGACACGCAGGTGAAGAATGTCCGCTTTTTTGTCAACGCCTACTGGGGTGCCACAACAAAAGAGTATATGCACTTGATCCCGCTCGAGAGCATGTTTTTGGATCCCAACTGTCACAACGGTCTCACTGTACCATCATGTGGTAGCGAAATACATCACGAGCACAAAACAAGCTTTACGAGTGTTGATAAATCCGTGACTCATGCTTCGCGACTATACACATATGCCTCTACATATACAGTGCAGCACAACAATCCGTACGAGAGCTGCATTGACTGGGGAGACTTCCGACGCAACGGTGAAGAGTATCATCGAGAGGTTGACAGTGCTATAAACTTGCTAGTTCATCAAGTGCGTTCTGCTTTTGATCGACCTTGCATTCAGCGTGCAGTCCAACAAGGTAAAAAGGTGGAGATTCGCGTTATAGGGTTCACGGATCAGAACTCGCTTCACCGCAAGTGTGAGTACATTGGCGAATCTATCACCATGCTAGACTCCAGTGTGTTTGTTGGTGAGCAATCATTCGACATCGTTGTTCGCGAAGAGAACCGCAAGCTTTATGAGAACGCGACAATAGCCGATGGCATGAACTTTAGAACAACACCTTTCGGAGGCAATCAGCTGCTTTCAGACCTTCGAGGAATATACACGGCAGTACTACTCGACAATGTGTGGCGAGATGAATTGCACTCGTTGGTTGCAGATGCCAATGCAACGCAGCTTTCGTTCAGCGACTTGCGTGACAATGGCCAACTCGTAGTCTCAGCTTGGGGCGAGGCCATCTCCAGTGAAAACAATTTGTCAAGGGCACAAAAAAGATCAGTCCGAGTGATCATCACCGTGCCGGAGCCCGATACGACTGCGCCCGACCAACCAGTTGCAGTTGAATCAGGCAAAACCGTCATACTGTGTGAAGGGTGTGTTGCATCGCAATAGTCGGTAGTCTTATTTCGCAGAAGCCACACATAACGGCAATTAGTTCGTGAACGATGAAGAATCATTTGAACTGTTTTCACCTGCATTCTACGAGAGCTTACTAAGTTTAGCGTTGAGTTTTGTGGTGCACATGTTATACGGCCAAGTCTTATTCCCTTCCGCTCATGGCTCGTATTTGATGTTGTTCCCAATTGTGATGTTCGTATTTCTTTTGGTGGTGTGGCCTGTTGGGTATGTCCTGTGTCGTCTCTTGTCAAAACTACACATTGTTCATCCAAAGATTGCAAAGTATTCTGGTACAGTGTTGTTGTGTCTGAACCTAATCGCGATCGTCCCCGGAATGTTCTTAGGTTCATGGCGCGACATTGGACTTATTGCTACATTGCCACTAGGTGTTTTGCTCGTCAATGTCAAGAATGTGGCCCATGGACGAATGTTCTGATATCAACTTGGCGTTGCTGTACATGTAAAACAATCCGGCTAGCTTCAACAGTGTATAGAAGTAGAAGAGGAAGTATCGTGCATATGAACGCGCGAGCGTTTTGTCTTTTTCGTACCGATGCTTTTGGTCCTGGTGGAAGACAAACACACAGTTTCATTGCTGGGTCTGGAGAGGAAAAGAAAACAAGGTTCACTCGCTTAAAAACTGTGCCCCACTTGAGCCTATAGCCGTGGCTCTTAGTTCCATTCAGAACTTGTTAATCTCAAGTAAGTGTAGTAGCTTGACGAGTATCGTTCTTGATGTGCAATATTCGTCTGCCATTGTCATGAAATTTACACTCATAAACTGCCTCAGTTTGCTGGTGCTTGTAAGTATCTCGTCAGGTTGTTCCAATGGACTTTCAAACAGTCCTGATTTACCTATTTCAGACCCAAGCGGCATTACTACTGGGATGATTGTCGCTCTTAATAATGTTGAAGAAGGGCTAGGGTCAAGACAAGATCTTGACGGTCTCTTGTTTTGCTTGGTAGAAAGGGGCTATAGTCGTGCACAGTTGTCTAAGCCATACTATAATATTGGCGGCGTGTTCTATGATAGGAAGTATAGTAGCTTAGAAGGACCAGCTGTTTTTGAGAACAGGATTTCTGCAGGAAGAATTCAGTTCAATACACTAGCTTTCGATTACTCAAGATATTGGCCGATGATGTATCATGGAAAATTTCAGAGTTTGGAAGAATCGCAATTGCAACGTTTCGATTCTGTGCACATATCAGTGGAAGGTGAATCAACGAATGAAGTGCCACACATGGAATTGCACATGAACTTTTACAAAGAGATTGAATTTGAAGAATGTGATGTATTCACCGATTCGATTTCTAAGAGCTCTTCACCAACTGTACGATGGAACAAAGATAGCACGAATACACATGGAGTGGTCGTGTTTGTGTCAGGGCGTAGTTCTAGCTTGTCTTTTTCAGACAAAACATTTCAATGGACTCGTGTGACAGATGACGATGGGGAGTTTGTCATTCCGCAGCAAGTGCTCGAAGATCTTTCAAGCGCAATAACTAGTACCAATAGGTTTAGGGTTAGCATATCACGTGGCAATGGCGAAGTTCTTGAAGAAGGATCAAAACGATATGCTGTCATTGGGGCAAGCACTGCTTCCAATTCACTCTACTGGAAATGATCTAATCACGTACCGCAAACATTCAATAGAATTTTACCGGAGAATCATATATGAAAATTGTCTGCTTAATTGCTTGTGCCTGCCTGCTCTCGCTGTCCTGCAGCGACGATTCAAACCCTGTTGACAAATCTGAGTCTATTGTAGCATTAGATTACTTGCCTATTTATGACACTGACTATCTACTCTATAAAGATCTCATTGACCCCATCCTTGATTCTACTTCAGAATATTGGGTAGGAAACGAACATACTCAAGTTGTTCTTGGAGACACTGTGCGCATAGTCAGTTATGAAAGCGAAGACGGGTATGTCTACTCCGAATACTTCGCATCCGAGGCTGGGGTGCATAGAAAACTACGAGATTTGGAGGATTTTCTCCAGATTCAGAGCGGCATAGTCGTTGGCTCCACCTGGGAGAATGTAACCAATGATGAAGAGAAGTATGTAAGCACACTGGTTGAGATACGAGAAAATGTAACGATCCAGGCTGTAGATGGAACTAGTGCGGCTTTTGAACATGTCATTGTAATTGACATGAAATCCGACACGTTTGGGGTGCAGAGGCGATACTACGTAAAGGGCATCGGTCTTGTGTACTCGCAACTAAATTATGGCGAGCATGTTGAGCAAGCTGAGAAACTACTAGAGAAAGACGGCGTCGAATTTGTCTGGGAATAGCATCATAGTCTTGAAGCCAAAAGACCACAATTATCAATCACCAAACACTATTCTTACAACTATGAAAACAACGTATTTGCTCGCATGTGCTTGCCTAATGATGCTGTCGTGTAGCGACGACTCAAACCCAACTGAAACACCCGCAGCCATTGTTGCATCAGAGTATTTTCCTCTTTCTGAGCCTCAGCATTGGACGTATGAAACTCTGAGCAATGAGGTTATAGACACCGGAAGCTCAGAAATTGTTGAGTCTACTACTGTCGAAATTCAAGGTGAGATGACTCAATTGCATACCATTAATTCCTCGACACAGTTTGTAGATGGGAGTTTCTATGAAGATAGTCATGGCATAGTGCACTACTACGCTTCAGAAGAGCCCAATTATCTGCTGAAGAACAACGTTGAAGTCGGAGATTCTTGGAATTGGGTGTTCTCTAGTGAACCACTCCAGGTTGTTACTTGTACAGGAATTTACGGTGCCAAGGAAATTATTGCTCAAGATGGCAGTGTAGGTGTCTTTGAGAATGTTGTTAAACTTCGAGTCGACATACTCGGTGAAGAGTTTGCTCAATTGTTCTTCGCAAAGGACATTGGGATCGTGTATATGCTTGTTCGTGAACACAGTACGCCGAGGTCTGCTAAACTCATTTCTCACAATGGCCAGGACTATGACTGGAAATAACTGTGTACTTGAATTAATCAAAAAAAGCAAACCATTTAATTTTAGGATCATTACTATGAAAGCAACGTATTTGCTCGCATGTGCCTGTCTATTAATGCTGTCCTGCAGCGACGATTCAAACCCAACTGATACACCTGAGGCTATCGTGGCTAGTGAGTACTATCCAATTGAGTCTGGAGCGACGTGGACGTCAGTTCGAACTGAAGGAGAAGAAAGAGACACAAGCTCAACTGTTGTATCTGGTCCCTCGTCACAGATGATCGGCAGCAAGAATGAGCAGGTGTACACGTTTACAGATACTCCTAGTGGTAAAACAGGCAATCATTACTTCTCCGACGGTGGACTTTACCAAGTGCTACTCCCATACTCCGAAGACTTTCTTGTTCTTCCGAATGGCGTTGAAGCTGGCGACACCTGGACCAATGTATTAGAAGATGAAAACGACTATGAGTTTACTTGTGTATCTGTTTCGAAGAATCGAACAATAATGGCATCTGACAACACAGCAGCATCCTTTGAAGCTGTAGTAGAAATTAGTTTTCAGAAAAGTGATTTTGGAACAGCAACGGTGTATTATGCAAAAGGCATTGGCCCCGTCTTAACAATAGTTTCTCAAGGCACAAGCACGTCAGAAGTAAAAACCATCGCGCACAATGGACAAGAAATCGTGTGGGAGTGAGGCAGGAGGACATGGAATATAAAAGGTGTATTGTTTATGTTGAAATCTGAAATCGGATGGTTGTACGACGATTGCTATGAAAGAAACAAAAACATATCTGGTTGGTACGTATTCTTGGTCAGATTACTTTCAGAGGTATTCTGTTCGCTTTATCTGGGTTCCGCTGTTGTTTGTGGTTACAAGCTTCGTACTCAATATGCCTGCAAATCCGCAGTTAGGTGAGCTTTCATCCTTGCGTCAGTGGGGACGGATAACTGAATTCATAGCCATGATAGGGGTGTTCATTGCGTTGTTCTTTTTGCTGAGGAGAAGTCTGGACGCAATCACAAGGTTGCTCTTATCGACAAAGAAATACGCATGGAGATGCACTTTCCAAAAGATGAAAATGGTAAAAGTCGCACAACTGGAGTCGAATCTCTTGTGGCGCTCTTCAAGTTGTATAAGGCCATACAGTGGAGCAATATCACACATGTGTCTTGTGACGGCGAGTTTATCCGAATTCTCGGTAAAGGTGGCATCCCGTTTTTAAACCCAAAGAAGATTCGCATCCCGCTTGGGTTTGAAGGACAAGAAGACCTAGCCAAAGAGATCGTTGACCGCTGTCCAAAAGAGGCACTGAAGTGTTCGTACGAGGAAATGGTTGGTACAAAAGGTGAGTAGCCATACACAGATGTAGCGGATACAAGCACAAGTAGTGACACGGATGAAATTTGGAGTGACACATAGAAATAGCTTTCAGTCTGGGCTAATTGGTCCAGTCCTAGCTGCCTTGCAACGTGTTATGGCCGTGTGTGCTTGCTTTGTTGCGTTGACGAGCTGCGGTAGCTCCATTGAAGAGGGTGCACTCAACAATAATAATGAAGATTCAGCTACACATAATGATCTTACCGAGAAAGTAGATTCACATCAAGCTGTTTCTTTGCACGAGAGGAAACAAGGTGAACCTTGGCCCAAAGGGATTTTTGAAGAGACAACTAGTGAAAACAGAGTATGGCAATTCACGCAAGACTCTGCGTTTCTGCTGGTACGGGGAATTCGATCTCATGGTTGGCGGGTCGAGGAACTCGCAACTGCAACACCGCAAGTTATTTTTGTGACAGAGTCATCCACCGACAGCCTTAGAATTCGACAACTTGAACGTTCTCAGATTAGCCTTGTAAGTGAAGGACTTCTCGGCGTAAATGGAACAATGCAATTTCAGCGTATTGCTGATTCGACAAAACGTAATTCCATAGAGCTCTTGCCGGCTCGTGACGACTCATTGTGGACGCATTCTTCGGACTCATTTATGCCAGATAGTCTCATTGTGTTGCCCAAATACTATGTAGATTCTGTGACAATTGACTGGAGGGACACGAGCTACGATTGGTCCATTCCAATTCATACATCTGGATTTAGAAGCATGGATTCCTTTAGCGAGGTTGAAAGGCAGTATTTGTCGATTGAATTTGCAGGCGAAGTTCTCTTGTTGGCAGAAAACGATCCAGTCTTTATGTACCAAAGAATACAATATCTTGACTCAAACTATGTGCTGATCAATCCACGTGCAGCAAGGGGTTCTGGCAACGGAGAAGGGATGAATTATCTCTACAATCTGCAAACAAAGAAATGTGTAGCTGAGTTTGGAGAACTATTGCATGTTGACAGGAAGCACAACACAGCATGGCTGTTGACCAAGGATATGGCAGAGATTGTAGGTGTTGACTTTCTAAATGGAAGCCTCTCAGTATCGAAAGATGCAGAAACACGTTTCTTATACGCAGGAACTCACAAAGTGATAGATGCAACTCCGACACACTTGGTGCTAGAGAATGCTGACCTAAATGGTTCTGCATGGGTAACTTGGGAATTGTTCAAGCGGTAGGAGTGCCGTACAGCAAACCGCAAATTACGGTTAAAACATCGCTTGAACAAGTGTGTTTTTGGAGCTCTCTAAAGTGCTTGTTTGGTAGTTGAACCGTGAATAGGTTGCGTTTATTCATACTGAAAATAGTTCAGTGAATCTTGTGTTTGCATGTTCAACTGTGCGATTCAGTTGTGAGAAAGTGCTAGCAACTGATTGTCCAAATCTGTGTGAGGTGGTGGTATGACTCATCAAGAGGTTGTGCAAAAGGTGCCATGGCGCGACTTGCGGAAGCTGTCGCTCAAAGAATTGTTAATAGAAAACAATCTAACAATTCCCTGGGCCTTGTCTTCTTGGTTGTTTGCGTATTTCGAATGGTATTTGTTTGCTTTGCCCTGCTCCGCGTTTTTCTTCCTTACTGCTTTGCGTCAAGTTCACAATGGTTTCCACAACTGCCTCGGTACGAACAAGTTTCTAACTTGGTTTACCCTTTATTCCAATAGCATCCTCATGATGGTTTCGGTGCATGCAGTGAAGTTTAATCACTTGCGACACCACAAGTATTGTCTGTCCGAAGAGGACCAGGAAGGCAAATCGGCGCATATGACATGGTATGGCGCAATTCTATACGGTCCAATTCACATGTTCAAGATACACCTTCTTACATGGCAGTTGGGTAATGCCTCGTACCGCAGGAATCTTGTGTTGGAGCTGTTCTCTGTAATTCTATTTGCGTGTATAGTGTTCTATTTCGAGATACACTGGTTGATGTATCATATTGCCATAATGATCGTAGGGGAGTTTTTGATGGCGTTTTTTGCTGTGTGGACGGTGCATCATGATACGCATGACGCTCCGTTGTTTGCGCGAACGCAGCGTCAAGGGTGGAAGAATAAACTCACGTTTAGCATGTTTTACCACATGGAGCATCATCTGTTTCCAGCTGTTCCAACGATTAAACTACCTGAGCTTGCGCGTCGTATCGACGCAGTTCTGCCGGAGCTAACTAAGAAACAAACGTTTTGAGGTTCGTATGTTGTCCAACAAGTTGATTCGACTGTTCAAGCATGTGTTATACGAAGTTCCTTGGGAGCGATACATTGCCTTGTTCCTTGCACTTCAGATTCTAGAAACCGCGATGTTTGGATTGATCTTTGTGTTCGCCTTTGGAGGCATTCCAGCATCAACATCGTTGTGGGATTTACTTTCCGTCAGTATGTTGTGGATTGCAGTTGGCGGCATTGTCAAAATGGTGGTGTCGTTTCCAATCTGGATAACCACATTTTTTGGAGCGCTCTGGCGTCGCAATGGCGTTTCACGTATTGATTCAATTGTCGTGCTCAATCTCGTTAGCGCAGTAGTCACATATGCCTTGTTTGAGCAATTTTTACCCGTATCTCTCAAGGAAACCGAGTACCTGTGGCTTCTGGGTTCTGGCGTCGCATTTGCCAGCCCGATTGCACTGTACTATCTCGGCTATCCAAAAAGGTTTCTATTGCTCAAGAAAGCCACCAAGCGTGAGTGGTTGTGAGGGTTCTCACGAGGTAACGTTTGTCCACCAACGTCTATCGTAGATTTCGTATATTGTCTCCACTAAATGAAGCTGCCTGTCACAGCCTGTTTGACAATCTCCTTGGAAAAGAATCTGGTCGGAGAAATGGATCACATCGAATGTGTTAAACTTCTTGTAGTAGCAGGAGCCTTTGCAAGATCTGATGGACATTGTGTGATGGATCTAGATGCAAAGCACGTTGTCCAGATTGTATGAGATTTACAGTCAACAATGACCCTCGAGGAGTATGTCGAGTGTCTGCGACTGCTGTTGCTCACCATTTTATAAACGAAAGAACGCAGATGAAGATCTTTTCTCTTGGAAAGCAAGCAAGAACGCGATTTGCCATATGGCAAATGCGTCGCGTTGCATGGATAATTGTTGGAATTGGAGTTCTCTTATATTTCTCCATGGAGAGGAACATTGCCGACGCTGGCGATTTGTCAAGTGTCGTGATAGTGTATATGAAGTCGATCCCATTTTTAGTAGTAGGCTTCGTGTCAATTATCTTCTTTTTTGTCTTTAAGAAAAACGCCAAGATCATGCAAATTGTCGTTGACGAAGAGTCAATCAGTTTTCGAGTTGACAAAACGCGGCAACACCCCAGTATGCGTATGGAAGATACCGTTCACATTGCCGGGAAAGAATGGAAAATGTTCTGGAATGTTGAATGGAGACAGATGCGTTCAATTGATATACAGGGCAAGTATATCCATGTTCGCGGGAAGGGAGGGGTGCCGTTGTTTAATACAAAGAACTTTCTCATTCCGCATGGCATTGAGAATCAGTCAGAGCTCGCAAAGGAAATCGTTCAAAATTGCCCAAAAGAAGCGTTACGTTGCACATTCGAAGAACTATCTGGTAAGACGCAAATAATACAGAAACAAAAAGAACTATGAGTATTCAATCTATTTCAGATCAAGAAGAAGCACGTAAAGAATTTAAGTTGGATTTTGATTCTTACGACAAGTTCGCTCGCAAAATGATGGTAAAGCCCATTGTGTTTCAGCTTCTCTTTTTGATTCCGTTTCTTGCCATTCCGATCTCTATCCTGACAGTGGGGAGTGATACGAATGACCAGTCAATTTTCATGTATTTGTTTATGGGATTGGCGCTGCTCATGATGTGTTTTAGTTTGTTTCAAACGTATAAGCGGAACTTGCTGCTCGCTCAGCATCTCAGAGTTTACGTGGACGATTGGACGATTACATTGGACTTGCACACCGAACTTCTCCCACGCACAAATAATAACAACCACCATGCAGATAGTTGGGGAATAGCCTTTGCATCCCGAAGCAAGTATCAAGTGAAATGGGGTCGGGTAGGAAGTGTTGATGTAAAGAATGGTGTGATTGTCATCAAAGACAAAGACGCCGGCTTCATACTAAGTGGCAAGATCGTTCGCATTCCAGAAGGTATTGAAGGTAGGAGTGATCTCGTAGAGATTATAAAAAGAAAGTGTTCACGAGATGTTTTTAAGTGTGATTTGACAGCACTCAAGGGCTAACAAATACTTTGAGCGATTTGTGATTGTCATAAGGTGTGAAGCATTCGTGGATTTACTCAGTGAATGGTTCGTTGAGAAGCTGAATGTAGTGAACATAACCGGCGGACATTAAAACCAATGTTTGAAGTTGAAAAGAATGTTACAAGACTTTGCTCTGAGATTTGAATTGTCAGCGATACTGTAGCTAGTCGCCATTTTTCTTACTCCCCTTCATCCCACGGACTCTCAACCTCAATCCAGTTTGTCCAGTCTGTGGTGGGATTGCCTTGGTTGTCTACAAGTGAGAACCGTACGTTGTAGGTAGTGTTCTCTTCATAGAAGAAGGGGCCGCCGCACATTCCTTGGTCAACGTCAATACTATTAGTTCCTTCTACGTATAGAGTGTATGCGTGTAAGCTGTCGTTTTGATCCGACGACATCTCAGTGTATATGCAAACTATGTCTTGCGGTTGCTCAAACAGTTTGAATCGTGCGAAAGCCATGGGGCCGCAAGGATGACCTGCAGTTGATTCAATGTGTTGCGGTTTTGCAATCAGGACCTGTTTATGGCTCTGATTTTGGGATGTCACAAGCCATGTCTTTAGTGTGGTTTGGTTGTTGTACAACGTGTATGTGTGTCCAACCTGCAAGTTCTCGACAGGGCAAAGCACAGCTTGGGTTGTGTTGTACATGCCAATCTGCATGTCTGTAAGATCCAGTTTCACTCTATGATTTGATTCGCTCATTAGGTACAAGTTGTGCTGCTGGGCGAGAGCTGCGACGGACTCTTG
>JAUHYX010000334.1 GCA_030426285.1 bacterium | reverse complement strand
TACTCCACCGAGTACGCGCGGTGTCAGCGAACCTTCGCGAACAGGAACCGTACCAGATGGGCTCAGTTCATTGTTTACGGTAATAGTGACAATATTCTCACCGGCCACCAACAGACTCTGCTGCACCATCGATGTTTACAACAAGCTCAACACTACTTCCTTTTGCGACAACGGTTGCCGGAACAACTTGCAATGACAACGAAAACGGCGCGGGCGGAATAAATGTATTTGTGAAAGCAATATTTCGGTAGGCAGCATCGGAATAACCCGGTACGGCAAGACTAGCGGCAAAGAGAGCGAGCGAACTGAGTAAAAAGAGCAATGGACGCTTCACCACTGAGGTATCAATAAGCTCTTGAAATGGCAACGAACGCGCCTCTTCAGCTATCATTGAAAACTGAGCTTGAGCCAAGCCACTGCCTGTTGTCGCTAGTTGAGACTGCTCATATAATTGGAGTGAGTTGCTGAGGCGATCGCCGACTTGACGAAAGTGTTGCCCGGCAACTAGTGCCATTGAGCGAATGCTGAGGCGTCGCGAAGGCTGAACAAGTGACAATAGATTATTGCGTTTACGAACAAGTGTCACCCCGAGAGCCAACACCACGCATACGGCAAACAGTGCTCGTATTGAAGGTGGAGCCCACGCAAACAACTCAATATATGTTGTCAGCGAAAACACCAATATTCCAGCCGCAAATGCCGAAGCGAGAGCCGCAATGGCATGTAGCGAGACCTGTTTGTCACGTATCTTAGTGAGCGTTGAAACGAGATATGTGTACTGTTCTTGCATATTTCTACTGCGTTAATGAGTACCAAACAACATTGGCACCAAATTCTAAAGCGCGTTGGCGAACGGCTGGAGGATCGTTGTGCACTTCAGGGTCGGCCCAACCATCGCTGGGATTCGACTCAAATGTGTACACAACGCACAATCTGCCATTTGCAAAGAGACCGTATGTTTGACTCGGTTTGTCGTCGTGTTCATGCACTTTGGGCGCACCCTGAGGAAACGAGTACAGACAGTGAAACAGCTCGTGTTCAAACGGCAACAGCACAAATTCCTTTTCCGGAAACACTTTTTTCATCTCTCTGCGAATGGTTTTGTCGAGTCCATAGTCGTCGTCGATATACAAAAATCCACCATTGTTCAAGTACGAACGCAACCGCCTCACTTCTCCTTGGTCAAACTCTACATTTCCGTGACCAGTGAGAAAGAGAAATGGATATGCGAACACATTGTCGCTATTGAGCTCAACAAATGTGAATTCTGGATGAGTCTTCAGGGTTGTCGTCTGTTCAAGAAATTTGAGCAAGTTCACGTCACTCGATGGATCGTTGTACCAATCGCCGCCACCGCCAAATTTCACGCGTGCCATCACAAACTCGCCAGTTCGTTGCAAGGAGCTGTGAACGGGCAGAACAACCATTGAACAAAGCAATGACACTATACCCAATGTGAGGAGCTTTCTTAAGCGAATGTACATACGAGAACTTTTTTCTTGTCTTTTGTAAACCACGGTTCGCCAACAATTGTAATATCGTGTTCTTTCACACTCATATTCTCAAACTTTTTCTGCGCTTCTGCAATCTCGTCAGAAAGATCACCACCTTTCAAGACAACAATTTGTCCCCCCGGTTTGAGCAGCTGCTCTGTCCACGACACAAGTTGTACTAACGGAGCAACTGCCCGAGAAGTTACAACATCAAAAGCTTTCACATACTGTTCGTCATCTACCAAGCTTTCTGCGCGCTTGCACATGGCTTCAATGCCGTGCAATTGGGTGTGTTGAGCCAGCATTTCGACCACGCCAATCTTCTTTTTTATGGAGTCCACCAGCAGAATATTGATATCTGGGCGAGCAATTTTCAGTGGAATTCCCGGAAATCCACCGCCGGTACCAACATCGAGGACTCTAGCATTTTTTGGGATGTCGGCGTATTTGAGAATTGTTAGTGAGTGCAGGATGTGCCGTACGGCCAAATTTTCGGTGTCTTTTCGTGAAATCAGATTCACTTTTTGATTCCACTTCAGAATTTCACCTGCAAACCGCTCGAAACGGTCCAAGCTGCCTACCGCGCGCTGGACGAATATGCGGCCTATGCAGAATCTGGCCTCTTCGTGAGCGTTCAGGAGGTGTTGAGACTTCGCAGGAAGCCGCCCGAAGAG
>JAUHYX010000333.1 GCA_030426285.1 bacterium | reverse complement strand
ACTTGCGCGATGCCAACTTTCCGCGATACGATATCCACACGCATTTCGAAAAACTCAATATCGAACGATTTGCACCGGGCTCCGGCATCAGTTCTGCACTCACGGGTCAAGCTCTTGTCCGTGGCGTAGGGTTTGATCCCGACCATATGCAAACAACAATTGCTATGGATGTAGAAGAAGCACTGCTTCCCGGCAAGTCGATTCAGCCCTTTACACTCGACGTGCAGACATACAACACAGATTCAGTTTCGCGAACGCTAAAGCTCACGTCGTTAGACAAGCTGACTGAAACTCAGAATGTGATCGAACTCAACGGCGTGTATACACTCAAAGCAATTGAGCAAGTGGCGACTTCTTATGCCGACCAAATAGCTGATAATTTTACCCGAAAAGTTACAGAACTCAGCGACAATCTTCCTGAATCGTTTCAGTTTGATACTGAAGAAGAGAACATAGATTCTACAAATGGAACAGAAATTCTACCCGTGAATATGTCGCTTCGCGTTCGCTCGCACGACCTCTCACCTTTGGCCGTGTTCTTACCTGGCGCTTCTTTGCAAGGTGAAATATCTCTCAATAGTTCACTGCAAAGAGATAGTGTAGGCAGCTATTTGGTTGTAGATTCGTCCTACGTCCGCGGACTCTCATTTATCTCTGCGGACACATTTGTTGAGGCCGATTCAGTTGCGCTGGTGGCTTCAATCTCAAACGAATGGAGCGCTGGTTCCCAGCTAGAATCTACCGTCGGCATTCAAGTTCCCGGACAGAGTGTTTTTAATGAGTATGTGCTGGATTCATGCAATGTTGAGCTCAAGGCAGTTGCAGACTCATTGCAGCTAGATGTTGGGCTGGCTTTGCACAATGTGGGCAACATTTCAACGAAAGGTATCATTCGTGAAGCAGTTGGTTCCTACAATGTTCGCTTAGAACGCATGGCTTTTGGCAATGAGGATTTCAGATGGAAAAACAAACATGCCATTGAGCTGAATATACAGCCGGGAATACTCGCAGTCTCTTCATTTGATTTTGCTCGTGAAGGCCATGAATACGTCGATATAACAGGAGAATTGAGTGGCGATACGCTGAGAAATGTGCAGCTACGGGTGCAGGATTTTGACCTTAGTACGATCAATTCCTTTTTGTCTGCAGAGGATGAAGTTGAACCATTGCAATACCTTACTGGTAGCTTAGATTCACTCATTGTCTCAGTTGCGGGTACTCTGGCGGAGCCACAGGTCTTGTTAGCATATCATTCGAGCGATGTTACATTCTCGAAGACATTGCTTGGAGCCAAACATGTGCAGCTTGCCTATGCAGACTCCTTGTTGACTGGAGCCATTGATATCAAACACCCAGACATGTCTGAAGCGATCTTTGAAGCTGATATCCGTTCACTTCCCCTACATTTGTCCTTCGAATCCGGAGCAAGTCTTACACCGGGTGGTGACATTGATGTCGGAATTCTGGCAGAAGGTGTTCCATTCAAAGCATTACAACCATTTGTTCCGGCCGCATCTGTCTCAAAAGGACTAGTACACCTAGGTCTCAATATCGTTGGCAAGTACGATCAGAACATTGACTATATCGGTGAAGCTGGTCTCTCAGGCGGCCATATTACAGTTCAACCAACAGGACTTTCATATCACGTCAACGGAGACATGCGCATTCGCGATTCGCTCGTGTATATTGACTCAATTAGCTTGCAGAATGAAAGTCGCGAAGTAAAAGATACCGCGTATGGAAATGGTAAAGCACTAGTATCCGGCTCACTCAAAATTCATGTTTTTGACATACAATATTTTGATTTGTTTGCCCGCGTTCCGCAATCATACACCAAGAACGGAACGAGACTCCCTACTGTCTTCAAAGTCATGAACAAGAATTCACGAGTGTACAGTCCGACAATTTATGGGGACATTCTCGTGAGAACCCCATACTTACCTTTGCGCTTCTTTGGTACGATCGACGAACCACATCTGAGCGGTGACGTTCTCGTTCAATCTGCCTCGCTATTCTTCCCTGAAACTCGCAAAGTGTCAAGAGCAGATAAATCTGTCTGTTACGAAATCTTAGCACCGAACGATGACGGTGAAATGGTTGTTATTGACAGCAATTGTCCTGACAGCACAAAAGAGGTCGTCGCTGGCCAAAAAGTAGCTGGATATGATATCTTGAGCCGCAATGTTG
>JAUHYX010000114.1 GCA_030426285.1 bacterium | reverse complement strand
TCGGTTATTGCTGTGCGAAATACTTCGCGTGGATGTACAACGCTCGAATTCAACGAGCCCGTTGAGACCTCAACCTCCCGAATCACTTGGTTCGATGTATTGAGCATAAGTACGATAAAGATCTCGGTGCGGCGAGACCGTAAACGCGGGATGTATCTTCCGGCAACATCTGCTGGGCCACGTATTATGTTTGATGCTACATATGGTTCGGACTCGGTGCGAACACCGAGTTCGAATGTTGCTGCAAGCCGAACGGCTTTGCATACACCAATGCCTTCGATTTTGAGCAATTCACTTATATCGCGTGATGACAAATTCTGCAGTGTGGAAAACTGTTGCAGCAAGTAGCTCGCAATAGTAACGGCATTTTTGCGTCGTGTTCCGGCACCGAGTATGATTGCCAAAAGTTCGGATGTCGTCAGGGCGGCTGGCCCTTTGGCGAGGAGCTTTTCGCGTGGTCTTTCTTCAGGTGACCAATCGCGGATAACGCCTTTTTTCAGCATATTACACCTTGTGTTGCGCTCCGGCTTGGGCGTGACAAGACAATGTAGAGTAAATACAACCAGCACACAAGACGAATTGCGATGAGTTTAGAATTAGCGATGTATAATGCACAATTGTTGATATTTCACGGTGAAATACTCGCAATTATCACGGCGGGGGTGTATCGCTGGCAACGCACAGGAATCAAGGACGGAGCACTGAGCTCGGTCCTGGTTTTACTCTCATTTCTTTTGCTGTGGTCTCTCACGAGTTTTGTGAGTGCCATATTTGTTTCTGAGAACGCTCCCGTTGTTCGCGACACTGTCAGCCTGATGCTCTTGCTTCCTATTCAGTATCTGTTCTTAAAACTGTTGTTCCCGCGATCAAGTAAGGTACCTTCTCATGGATAGTATCGCTGTTGAAACCATCACTGCCGGACTAGCCCTGAGCGTTAGTCACGCTGTGCTGCCAAACCACTGGCTACCGGTTATTGCGATTGGCAAAACTGAGAAATGGACGAAGAAAACAGTTGTGTACCTTGCCGCAATCACGGCGTTTGCTCACACGGTGAGCACATTGTTGATGGGTGGGATAATGGCTTGGTTGGGTCATGAGTTCGACGAAGCACTCGAGCATGTGGTACACTTGAGTTCAGCGGCTATCGTTTCGGTGATAATGGTTGTTTGGGGAGGGGTGTATTTGTACAAGGATTCGCGTGGCGGTGATCACACGCATATTGATGCTAAGGAGAGTTCTGGACAGTCGTATGGACGCATTGTACTAACACTGTGCGTCGCTATGTTGTTTTCACCGTGTCTAGAAGTGCAGCCATACTTTTTCCACCTAGGAAGTCACGGGATTGTTCCAATTGCGACCTTAGCAGCTGGCTATCTTGTGATAAGCGTTGCGGGTATTACACTACTGACATATATTTCGGATTCGGTTCTGCGATTGCGCAGTTTCCATTGGCTGGAACACCATGAGTACAAACTCACAGGTTATGTATTGATCGCACTTGGCATGTTAACATGGGTGATTCACTAGGTAAACCACCCATTGTTCTTTCGTTGTCATCAAGCGTGTTGCTCGTACATCAAGGCTTCAGTTTGCGCCACAAAGATGCTTCAAGACACGTGTCATCACCAGCGACAGGAATTACAATAGTCTCGCCATTTCGAAACACGCAAATTGTTGGGTTTACTGTGATGTCGATTCGGTCTTGATACTGATGTGAAACATCGACCTTGTCCATCACTAGCACTTCAACTGCGCTGGGATCTATTCCTGCTAGATTGAGCAATTTGACCATTTTTGGCGCTGCGTGTTGATCAATCGAGCAAGGACAATCTGGCGTCATGAAAATCACGGCTGTGTCCTGCACCGGGTCAAACACATCTAAAAACATTTGCAATGTGTCGGCAGACTCTGGCTCATATTCAGTATAACTCAAGTAGAACCAGTGATATTCCAATTCCTGCATAACTTGAGCGGCAGTTGTGACCCTCGCTGCTTCGGCCGGTTCGTTTGGATGATCTGTACAGGAGCTGCTGAGCACTGCAACCATCATTGACAAACAGATGACTAACTTCTTCATGTGCTTTTCCAAATTCTGTGGATTTAGTCTTTTAGTAATGCGCGCGCAATCGTGTTGTGCTGTATCTCAGAAGTACCTTCGTAGATCTCAGTAATCTTGGCATCGCGCAAAAATCTTTCGACTTGATATTCACGCACATAGCCATAACCACCATGCACCTGAATGGCCTCAAGTGCTACTTCTACGGCTGTTTTCGACGCGAACAGCTTTGCTTCTGAGGCTTCACGAATACATGTTTCGCCAGCGTCGCGCATAGCCGCAGCTTTGTGAATTAACAGTCTGGCGGCCTCAATTTTCATACTCATGTCTGCGAGCTTAAACTGAATTGCCTGCAGGTTGCTAATAGGCTTGCCAAATGCCTTGCGTTCTTTTGAATACTGAACCGCAGCTTCAAATGCACCTTGTGCAATTCCAAGAGCTTGAGCGCCAATACCAATTCGACCACCATTAAGCGTATTCATCGCGAGATAGAACCCTTTGCCATTCTCGCCGAGCAAATTGTCTTTCGACACTTTTACGCTCTCGAAATTCAATGAACACGTGTCACTTGAGCGAATACCGAGCTTGTCTTCCTTCACGCCATGTGTGAAGCCTTCTTGACCCTTTTCAACGATATAACAGTTGATGCCCTTGTAGCCTTTTTCTTTGTCTGCTTGCGCATACACGAGAAACACATCGGCGCTTGTACCATTGGTAATCCAGTTCTTAGTACCGTTGAGAATCCAGTCGCCATTTGCGTCTAGCTCAGCAGTAGTGCGCTGTTGCGTAGCATCCGAACCAGCTTCTGGCTCAGACAAGCAATACGCTCCGAGCATTTCGCCCGTAGCAAGCTTTGTCAAGTACTTCTGCTTTTGTTCTTCAGTACCGTAATTTTCCAATGCCCAGCAAACGAGACTGTTGTTCACAGACATGATAACGCCAACACTAGCATCGACTTTGGAAATCTCTTCCATCGCAAGAGTGTAGCTGACATAGTCGAGCCCAGCACCGCCGTATTCTTCAGATACCATCATGCCCATGAACCCGAGTTCACCCATCTGCTTAACGATATCGGCAGGAAACTCCGCAGATTTGTCGCGTTCAATCGCTGTAGGGGCTATGGCATTTTGTGCAAAGTCGCGAGCGGCTTCGCGAATATCTTGTTGTGTTTCAGTCAATCCAAATGAAGGCATTCTTTCACCTGATATTGTTGGTTTTCTAATTGTTCGATTTTTTCAAGTCCGACAATTTAAGAAGAGATTGGAAAAAACTCACATTTCCGGACGAGAACACCATCCAACGCATCGATGTGCAAAGCCTAGAACTCGTATTCAATGCCTAAAATCGGCAGCAGTCCGAATTGCTCCTCAGCTTCGAGTTCGGTACCGTTAAATGTGTATGCCTGGATATTGCGACGATCGTAGACATTCCAGACCGACAAAAATGCTGTAAGCGTTGAGCTATCGAAAAAGAATCTTTTGTCTACTCGAACATTGAGCGATTGATACGACGGCAGCTGCGCCTCGTTGTACCTGCTGGCGTCCTGTTCGCCAGTCAAAGGCTCAACAAACGGGCTGTATCGCGAACCGCCAGAGTAGTTGAAACGTCCACTCACTTCATACCCATCTGAAAAACGGTACCCTAGCAACACACTTCCAGCGACACCGATATCGTAGTGCCGCGGGCGTTCAATGCCGAGTACGTCTTCAAATGTATTCTCTTGAGCAGTGAGGCTTACCAAACCGTGCAGTCCGCCTGAAAACTTCTTTTGCGCAAACAACTCAACACCTGTCACAGTAGAACTACCCGTAAACACAATGTCTTGCACACCCCCTACACCGTCTGCATATGGATCTCCTAAAAATGCATAGGGGTATTGCGGTGACATAGGGAATTGTGAATACTTTTTGCTGTACGCCTCCAATGAAACTTTCGTGTCTGATGCAGGTAGCCACTCAATACCAGCACTGACTGAGATGCACTCCAAGACATCACTGTTGCGTTCGCCGAGGACAATAGCGTCAAAGTAAAGTGGCATCAATTGCGTGTACATTCCAACGGCCCCGAACATGGAGACATTCTCTGAGAGAGAAGCGCGTAGGGAGAGACGTGGTGAGAGGGCAAAAGTCTCCTGCGACGAATACCAGTCCAATCGCATACTTGGCTTCACCTGCAGCCAGGGAGTTACTTGCAATTCAGCGACTACAAATGGAGAAACACTCAAACGTTCGTTTTCCAAATTGTAGTCGCTCATAGCCGTAGTGGTATCTGAAAGCCGCTCTTGGATAACATATTCGCCAGTTTCACTGCGAGCTTCTACCCCAACTCGAAAGGCAATATCCCGATTGACGCTTAGAAACGTGTTGTGTCTGAGGTTTACGGTGTGTTCACGTCGTTCTGTGTGCTCATAGGGAGTGGATTCATCCAACCATGTATGCGTCTTGTCGCTCTCGCCACGGAACCACGACAATGTAGTTTCACTAAACGCGTGGTCCGACAACATGCTACGCCAAGCAATACCAAGTGTATTTTGATAGTCAGCTTCCTCAAATGTGTCGTCTTCATCATTTTCAATCGCATCGTCGTAGTTGCTTGTGACGGTGTTCTGGCCATAGATATTCAGCAACTCGAGTGTATTGTTTTCATCCACATCAAAAACGATTTTGGCATGTATATCACCATAGCGGGGCGCTGCGCCCGTACCGATGAGATCGGTTATGAGATCTAAATAACTCCGCTTGACACTCAAAAGCCAAGAACCAGATGAATCTGGCAGAGGACCTTCGAGAACTCCGCCAAATCCCACGATATTGAGATCTAGTTGACCTTCGATGCCTGACCGACTTCCTTCCCTAAACGTGAGATCCATTATGCTCGACATACGCGATCCATACATGGCATCGAAGTTTCCGGGGTAAAAATCGACGCTTTCTACGAAGTCTAAATTGAGCAACGAAATAGCTCCACCAGAAGATCCGCGTTCGGGAAAGTGGCTGATATTCTGAATGTACATTCCATCTATGTAGTAGCCGTTTTCATACACACTGCCGCCTCGCACTAGGAGTTCATTGCTTTGATCACCTTTTTGTACAACACTTGGCAGAGCTGACAGCACGCGATTGATATCGCCACCGGCTCCTGGGGTTCGGCGCACTTCCTCGTTGGAGAAACTTGCAGCTGAAACCTCTCCAATCGAATTGTTTGAAAAGAACGACGGTGTTACAACGACGGCTTCACTTGTGTTTGCGGCTGGTTCAAGCTCTACGTCTAACATTGTCACGCGGCCCGGCCGGACAACCACTTCTGTTTCGAGGTGTGTGCTGTATCCAATCGACGAGAATTTCAATACATACGAACCGGGAGCGAGATCCACTAGAGAATACGCGCCTTTTACATTCGCTATGGTACCAGCAGAGGTGCCTTCAATCGCTACAGTGACCGAAGGAATAGGCGCTTTGTTCCCATACGATCTCACTGTACCATGAATTGAGCCGGGTTCTTGTTGTGCCAGAACAGTGTGCGGAAAAAGTATTGAGAAAGTGATGAACAACATAGAAAGAAATGTTGCTGATGGCCGAATATTGGCAGAAGAAAGGTGTGTATGCATATACTTTTCTAATTGAGAGTGATTGAGCTGATTGAACGTTGCATGCTCTTGGTTGACATTCAGACGAACAAGGCATTAAACGAATCGTTACAATTTCCTGATACAAATGTTGTGTGATACATGACATTACGCTACTGTTTCTCTATTTTAGACCAAAATGCATATCGTATCACACGAGATAAGGTAGAAAAGCAGGTCAAACCAATGATGATATCTGTGCTTTCACATACAAGCTGGCTCAAGAGTATGTACCAGCGCATTGCTTGCGCTTTGTGTTGTTGTATGAGTGTTGGAATATGCACCACCACAACATCTGCTCAGTCTCATGTTGGGGAACGTCCGTCACTTGAAACCAGAACCATCGTCACCCGCCCTACTGCCGGCATCTTAGCTCGCAGGGCTTTGGCGGCAGACTTAGGTATGCTGCCACATGGCGCTGTGGAACTATCTCTTAGTTACGCCCCGCTTGTGAACGTAGAATTGGGACTACACATGTACGGAACTGGAGTTGTTGGTTCCGGAGATATAGCTTTTCCTGATGTACCCTCGATTCGATTGGCATGGCGCGTTTTTGATGAAACATCGTCGGTACCAGCAATCGCTTTGGGCGTCAACACAATTGGGGAGTTTCCGCAGCCGTCATCAAGTATCTCACCATTCGCACTACCTGGACCAGGAGCTTATATCGCAGCCTCAAAACACTATCTCATGCTCGGTACATTGGACCTACATGCCGGTGTGGGCTATGTGTTCGCATGGCCGGGAACTCGCGAAGGAGTGAACATTTGGGCCGGAGCGGAGAAGTCTTTAGGAGCGCATTTTTCAATCACTGCTGAAGTTCAGTATATGTCTTCAGGCGTCGTGCCGAATTCGGACGGTATCATTGGCAGTGCCGGGTTGTTGGCATACCTCGGGCGCGGGCTCACAATTGAGTTGCAGGCTGCTGACCTCTTTTCAACAATTGCAGACGCCCCAGAGAGGCGCCTGCAACTGTATTATGTTTCATTTTTATAGCGTTTTATTCGAGCAGTTTTTGCTTGATGGACTTGTAGATCGGAATCGCAATTGCCACTGCCCCACCGATAAGAGCTAGTCCGATAATGAGACCTAGCAACCAAGAGACTAGGTCAAATATCAAATTGATCGCAAAGAAACCAGCGGCAATTGCCACTACAGCTGCGAGAACTTTCTTCATGGTATCCATTACATCCCTCCAGTCGGAACTTTGATTACAACAATTGATGGCACGTACGGAATGCAATTCATCATTGTTACACTTTTGTCAAAATCTAGCCGTTTCGGTATATTCAGGGCTAGGTTGGAAGTATACAAGCTGCGTAACCCAATTCTAACAGCGAAATCCATACTCCACTTCCAGGCCGAATGCCAATAGGAACTGACACATGAATTTTACCCTAACAGACGATCAAAAGCAAATTAGAGACGCAATTCGCGAGTTCACAAACGATGTAATTGCGCCAGTAGCGTTGGAATACGATGAGAGTCAAGAATTCCCTCGTGAAATCTTCACGCAACTCGGTGAAATGGGTTACCTTGGGGTGTTGATACCAGAAGAATATGGCGGTGTTGGACTCGGCTATATGGAATACGCGATCATCGTTGAAGAGGTTGCCAAAGGGTGCCCAAGCATCGCATTGGGTGTGGCAGCTCACAATGGTTTGGGCTCAGGACACATCCTACACTATGGCTCAGAAGAAATCAAACAAAAGTACCTCCCAAACTTAGCCTCAGGCAAGGTGTTGGCTGCTTGGGGGCTCACTGAACCGGGGTCTGGTTCAGATTCTGGTGGCATGCATACAACTGCAGTACGCGACGGTGATGACTACATTATCAATGGTTCCAAGAACTTTATTACTCACGGCAATGTCGGCGATACAACGGTAGTTCTAGCTGTCACAGACCGCGAAAAGAAGACTAAGGGCATTTCGGCCTTTGCTATTGACAAGAGCATGGCTGGCTTTGCACCAAGCAAAAAAGAAAACAAACTCGGTATGCGATCTAGCGACACAGCCAGCCTGACGTTTGACAATGTTCGCGTCCCTGCATCTCACATGCTGGGAAATGAAAACGAAGGCTTTATGCAAGCTATGCAGATTCTTGAAGGCGGTCGTGTTTCCATTGCAGCCCTCAGTGTTGGTTTGGCCCAAGCTGCTTTGGATCACAGTATCAAGTATTCCAAAGAACGCCGTCAGTTTGGCAAAAGTCTGAGTGAATTCCAAGGCATCAACCACAAGCTGGCATGGATGAGTGCGCGCGTTGAAGCCGCTCGAGCACTCACGTACAAAGCTGCTTGGAAGCGCGACAATGGTTTGGAAATGAACATCGACGCCAGCCACGCCAAGCTATTTGCCTCGGAGCTTGCTGTAAATGCAGCAGAAGAAGCCATTCAGATTCACGGTGGATACGGGTACACAAAGGACTACCCAGTTGAGAAACTGTGGCGCGACTCCAAGCTCCTCACCATTGGTGAAGGAACCAGCGAAGTTCAACGCATGGTGATTGCTCGCAACTTGATGGGATAGCGATTCACCAGACTACGAGAATTCAAAGGGAGAGTGCACACGCATTCTCCCTTTTTTGTTTGAACAGTTGTATAAATTTCACGCCGCGTTGTAAATTCGATCAAGTATATCACCACAACAACAACGCCAACTACGTCCCATGCCCAAGAAGGACAAACTATACATACTTGTACATTCTCTGAATACCAATGAAAAAAAGAGCGTTAAGCAGTATTTGAAGAAACAAGGTGTATCCAGCAAATATGCATCATTGATCGATGCAGTTGCAAAGATGGAAACCCCGGACAACAAGCTGCTTCAAGAAAAATTAAAGAAGCATGAATGGTCATCTCGAATTCGACCACTCAAAAGCGAGTGTTTTGAACTGTGTTTGGATGCTTTGGTTGCCTATCGTGGTGATATTCAGAACGAGAGTGAATGGCTTAGAAGGTTTGCCCGAGCGGAAGTTCTTTTTGGTTGTGGCATGATCAAAGATGCAGAAAAAATAACATCAGGTGCGGTAGACAGATGTATTGAACGTGGAAGATTCGGTCTAGCAAGTGATGGTTTGACACTTGTCTTGAGAAGACTGATGAGACTTGGATTCAAGAAATACCGCAATTCGATCGTCGAGGTCAATAAGAGACTAAGCGAAGTACAATCTTTCGCGAAGATGGACGCAGCAAATTCGCTACTAGCGCAGGAAGTCCTCTTGGTGCATAGAACCCACGGTCGAGGATATCAACTAGAATCATCACTCTTTACAAAAGTTGACTCAGCAATGTTGCTTTCTTCAGAGTCAGAAATTCCAAACATCATTTCTCAACGTCTTTGCTCAACAATGTCTGCCTATTGCGAACTCGTCGGAGATGCTGACAAAGCGCTCGAATTTCGACTACAGGGGTTGCACCTGTTAAAAGAACGGTACCTGCAAGGGCTTGAGTCCACCATGTCTATTCTCACCAACACATACAATGCTGCAAGTACATGTTTCCGTTCTGGCAAGATGCAAGAGTATCAGGAGTTGAGGTGTTTTCTTGAGGAAATTCCCACTCCCGATACGCACACAAGAATGGAACAAATACAGGATTTATTTTTACTTGATACAGTCTTCAAACTGAATCACACATTCGAAAGAAGCTGGAACTCACTTTGGAACGAATTTAGGACGTGTTTAGAAGACAATTTTCTGTTTGCTGCTGGCCCTTGTAAGGCAATTATCACCAACATCGCCTTAGGATTCTTCCTAGACAAGCAATGGGGCAAGTCTATTGAAGTGCTGCAACACCTTGATCTTCAAGATCGTGAGCAACGTGTAGACTTAAATCAAAAGGCTGCAATTCTTCGACTACTGTGCCATACTGAACTCGGAAATGAAATGGTTGTTGACTCACTAGTACGCAAAATGAAGTCGGAATTTGCAGCAAACAGTGTAGGTAACATCGTTGCAAATTATGCAAATAGAGTATCTAGTACACCGTTTGAAAAACAAACAATCGTTGAGAATGCGCAACAAGAACTTAAAGACTTGCTCTCGGCAGAGGATACTACACCAATTCAATTGCTCGGCAGATACGAATTGGAGGACTATTTCTCTCTATTTTAGCATACTTGCACTTTGTTGAGTCTATTTCTTGTCTGTTCTTATTGCAAATGTTCCACAGTGGAAACCTCCACCCCTTGAGTCCAATGACGCTGCAGGAACAAAGTGAACGTCAAAGCCACAAGATTCGAACAGAAATTGTACTTCGCTCCGCAACTCAACGGCAATCTTAAAATCAAGCTCTTTACTAGTCTTAATATTCGAATCAAGTCTCCACTTCTCTTTGTCACAAGGGTCTCCTACAATTATGTTGTGATCTATCACTAGACAATTGACAGGGTTGGCAAAATAGGCTCCTAATCCGCCGTGACTATATCGATCCTCAATCTTCTGATTTCTTTCTGCGCGCACTTTCAATGTTTTAAAAGCGTCAGGTACGAGACTTGTATCTTTATATGATTCAACAAATTCGGCGTGTAGAGAAGACCCATGCCATCTATCAAGCTCTTTTAAGAACGCAATGAAATTGTCGTCATTTGATCTGAAGGAGCTTTTCTCACTAGAATGAGTACTTGTATCATACTTTTTGAGGACCAAAGGTAATTCAAGTAGTTCATAACCTTCTGAGTTCGCCACCTCAATTAAATTTGAGCGTGTTTTGAGAAACTCGGCATACCACCATCCATCTGGGAAAAACTGCTCAGCGTAATCCAGGCCGCCTTCCATAGCTGAGAACTGATATCCACAAATTGGTGACCCTAGAAACACATAGGGGATATCGTCTTTGTTAATTGCCGTACTAAAAATCTCGTCAATATGGCCTGTACACATAAAATCTAGGCACACCTCAAGGTAGTTTTCGTGTTCAAGGTGCCCAAGCGGGTAATGTTTGTCGACCAGCTGCCGCGCAATGCAATGGGCAAGGTGCAGAAGAAGGCCCTGCGCGAAGATTATGCGGGGCTTTTTTCAAGCTGAAGGTCCGATGGTGCGACGCGGTCACCGGTCGCAGGCAGAATAATATCCCGCGCGGCATGCTGAAACTGCACGGCGCCACTCTGCCAAGTCCTGTTCATAGCGCGACCGGCGGTCGGCATAGTCGGCCATCGCTCGTCCATGATCGCGATCCCGCGCTGCGCGCTCT
>JAUHYX010000332.1 GCA_030426285.1 bacterium | reverse complement strand
GAGATCGCGCTGTTGAGGTCCGGTGTGAGCGTCACTAATAATGACTACGTCGCGCTCATTAATGCCAGTTTTGAATGGAGTGAAGTTGAATTCAATTTCAACAGTCTCACCCATCGGCACTACAAATGAGTAGTCTGCACCATCAAGATCATTCGCTTGGTTTACCAAGGTAAATGCATCATCACCGTTGCCCCATTCAATATCCCACACCAACAAATCGGCAGTAGTAGATGGGTTTGTAATGGTAATCATACCTACAATAGGAGACTGATTACCCACATCAACTGCGTCAACCCACTCATATCCAAGTGCTGTAATCTTAGGAAGAATACCAAAGCCAGTGAGTTTGTCGTCACCTGCATACTCGGCACCGCCGCTGAATGTAGGGGTAATTGTAAACTCAATTGGACCCTCTACTTGAGGTGTGAACTCAACTGGGATATGGTACGGACGACCGCCGTTTGGATCGAGGTTAATCGGTCCAATTTCGAGCTCTCTATTGTCCACACTAGCCTTCATATCAAACTGGTCTGTAAGTTCACCAGCGATATTTCCAGCCCAAGTTGTGTCATTCAAGGCCACAACCTCGGTACCATCATTCCAGATCTTGAGCAATTGTTGCGTAGCATTTCTATCGCCTACGCGGGTTTCTGTCCAATCCGGAGCATCAACCCACACATCTGCTTCAGTTGAGCTACCTTTCCAATCAGAGTCAGTGTCACTTATATCGCCATCTGTATCTGGATCGATATTCGTTTCAAAAACGATGATATCGTTTGAAGTTGTTTCATCATTTTCCGTTGGTGCATAACACACATTGAACATTTCAACGGTTTCGCCAGGGGCTAGTGTTAAAGGAAGTACCGGAGACGTACCATCCCAAGAGAACGGTGCATTGTAGCCAGTAATTCCGGTGATTACGAGATCCATTGTCCCGGTGTTTTCAATCGTGATCGGGTCAATATCGCCGTCGCCTGCACACGATGTTTCACCTGTTGAAATCACACCAGCGTCAAAGTTATTCACAACCATGTGCGGCAGAACACCTTGACCAATCACGTCACCGAGATAACGTTCATTACAAGTATTCAGAATGACATAACCGAGGTCAAAATCTGTTTCAACATCTTCTGTTTCTTCTTCCGGAGTATAGCGCAACTTCATTGTCAGCTCTTCATCAATCATCATCGTATATGGATACGTAATGCTTGCGCCTGTTGAAGTCACAACATCGGTCACCTCGTAGAACGACACTTCATTTCCAGTGGCTACACCATCAACAACTGTTGAGTCGTCCAAAATCTTTGGAGCTTCTTGGATAACAATTTCAACACCGCGATTGTTAATCAAACGCACGTCCATGTCTGCAGATGTCGCTACGCGAACTTGACCGAAGTCTGCAGGGTTTGGATCCATGACTGGAATATCTGGGATATAGGTTTGGGTAACAATCGTGTCGTTTCCGGCACGGTCTAACATGTAGATTTCGCAATATGCTGGTTCGTTTGGATCGATAACCTGCAGTGTAAAGCGAACTTCTTCTTGATATTCAGCTGGATCGAAATCAGTCATATCAACAATTTCAAAGTTGTATGACAGCGGATCACCGTTTTCGTCGGTTTCCATAATCTCGATCGCATAAGGGCCAGTATCTTCTTGACGAGGGTTGTCTTCGGCATCACCAAAGACGCGCTCAGTTACTGTGTATTCCCAAATGCCGCACTCACCTTCCCATGTTGGATCAGGGTTCACGGTATCGAGTTGGTCGAGCTTTCTCAAGGCACCTGCAGCTGGCCATCCGTACGATTCCCATGTGGCAAAGCCATAGATGTAACCACCTAGGCGAGTTTTAGATTCGATCCGGTGTGCACCGGGTCCAAGCTTCACAGAGGCCCAATATAGGTTCGTGTTAGGGATTTGGCGGGCTAAGAATGTTGGTTCTTTTTGGTAATAGAACGCGCCGTCTATCTTAACAGACTTCAGCAATTCCTGCGCTGGATCATCTGGATCTCCAACGGCTATAAAGTTGAAATAGTTATTGATAAATGAAGCATTTGCAGGTGTTTGGAATACTGTTCCTTCCACATACTGTTCGCGCGGAACAACAAGAATCATGAACGGGTCAAAAATTGTGGATTGGTCCCATCCGGCTGAATACGAATACTGCATAAGCATGACAGGGTTTGTGGCTTTCCACACCGAAGTCCCT
>JAUHYX010000113.1 GCA_030426285.1 bacterium | reverse complement strand
TCGCCATAGGTTGTAATCGGGTGATAAGCAGTATTCTCGTCAACCGGAGCCTCTGCCGACTCTGAAGGGCCTACGGCAGTTAGTGACGACACAAATAGAAATCGCTGCAATGCAGGATTGTGTTTCTTCACAGCGTTTATAAGATTGCGTGTACCAACTTGATTCCCGTTAAAAAACTCTTCTCTGGACCGAGCACTTGTCAATCCTGCAACATGCACAACAATATCTACATCTTGAACCGCTGTTTCCAATGAGTCAGTATTGCTCAAGCCACCGTGAACATATTCTACATTCTTAGATTCGAGCCAACGCAAATTACTTGTTGGTCTCACGAGACAACGCACTGCAATATCTCTCGAGAGCAACTCCTCAACAACATGGCTACCTACAAATCCTGTTCCACCCGTAACGAGTGCCTTCATATTTTTTCTCACCGATTTTTCTCGTAAACCCACAAAATACACAATCCCTTGTGATCGACTCGCATGCAATACTTTTTGGTAACAGCATTTTTCGTGTAATTTGGTTTTTGATGCTCAACTATTGCGGAGATAGGACTTGAATGAAGCAGTAATTCTCGCTGGTGGATTTGGAACCAGGCTACGACCACTAACGGTCAACATCCCCAAGCCCATGGTACCGATTCTCAACAAGCCAGTGATGGAGAGAATTCTTTTTGCGTTGCGTTCTGCGGGTATTTCTCGTGTCACCGTCTTGCTTTATCACATGCCAGAAACTATACGTCAGTGGTTTGGTGATGGGGCCGCATTTGGAATCAATATCAGATACGTAGAAGCATTTGAGGACTTTGGAACGGCAGGATCTGTGCGCAATGCTATGGCCGATTGCAAAGAACCGTTTCTTGTCATTTCCGGTGATGTTGTGACGGATTTGAGCTTGCAACGGGCTATTCAATTCCACATGGACAACAATGCTGATATAAGCCTTGTGCTCACAAAAGTGAAGAACCCTCTGCAATACGGACTCGTGATGACCGATGAGTCAGGTCGCATTCTTAGATTCTTAGAGAAACCAGGTTGGGGAGAGGTGTTCACAGACACCGTTAACACAGGCATCTACATTCTCAACCCCAATGTTTTAGAATTAATCCCAGAACGTACTGAAGCCGATTTTTCTAAAGATCTTTTTCCAAAAGCCATGCAGCAAGGTTTTGGCTTATATGGCGTAGAACTCGAAGGATATTGGAAAGACATTGGGAATCTTTACGAGTACCGCGATGCGCACCGCGATGCATTGCACAAAAAGGTGGCATTGCAGGGTGAAGACGAGTTTCCATTTGTGGACGGAACCGCAGTTGTGCATCCCACGGCTCAGTTGATTGGGTCAGTGCATATAGGTGCGTATTCCAGCATTGAGGCTCATGTCATTGTGGAAAACTGCTCAATTGGGCAGCGCTGTACTGTTTCTACTGGTGCTATCATTCGCGAAACAGTGCTCTGGAACGATGTATCTATCGGTGAACACGCAGAAGTTCAGTCAAGTGTTCTTTGCCATGGCGTTACCGTCGGCGACGATGCCTCCATTGCAGAAAACAACTTTATTGCGGACAATTGTACCATTGGCGACCGTGCGTCTTTGCTTTCAAACCTCAAACTTTGGCCGAATCGTTTTGTTTCGGCGGGAGCTACGCTTACCAAGAGTTTAGTTCATGAAGAAAAGTGGATGCGTGAACTGTTTTCCGGTTCGCGTATTGCTGGTGGAACAAACAGTGAAATGAATCCCGAGTTTGCCGCCAAAATCGGGGCTTCATTGGGCAATGTTGTTGGTGCTGGCACTACAGTTGTGTGCAGCAGAGATGCCAGCGATGCTGCTCGAATGATTAAGCGGGCGTTTATCTCAGGACTCATGAGTGTGGGTGTCTCCACCGAGGATTTGCAAACAACACCAATGCCCATGACACGCAGGTTTATGCAAACCGGACGCTGGCAGGCAGGCCTGCATGTTCGCTTAGATCCGCATTTTGAAGGTAATCTAGACATCACATTCCTCGGAGAAGATGGCAGGGATCTCGGTGATGGACTCTGTCGCAAAATCGAGAGACAGTTCTTTGGTGAAGATATTCGGCGAGTACACCCAAATCGATTGGGCTCGATTGGGTATCCAGAGCGCCGATTGGAAACATATGTAACCCAATTTACCGAGATGCTGAATACGCAGGCGATTATCGCGGCCAAACCCAATGTTGTAATCGATTACAGCTACGGACTCGCGAGCAGCGTGTTTCCACGTGTTCTCAGTCAATTGCAATGCAACACAGTTGCTCTCAATGGTTATGTGGACCCTGAACGATCAACAAGGGTTGGACTCGAATTGGAACGCGCGCAGGAAAAAGCCAGTGCAGTGGTCTCGAGTTTGCACTATGACTTGGGGTTTATTATTGACTCAGCAGGTGAGAGGATCGCATTGGAAGACAAACACGGCAAGTGGTTTTCGTCGCAGCGACTATTGTCCTTGCTCGCATATATGTTCCTCTCATGCAATGAGTTTGAACATGTTTCCATTGCAGTTCCTGTAAATGCCTCTTTGGAAGTCGAGGCGGTTGCAAGTCAGTTTGGCGCTGAGGTTGTTCGCGTGCGAAATTCACATTCGGCGATGATGGAAGCAGCCTCTTCAGGTAGGCATGTATTTGTTGGGGGCACGCAGGGCGGCTTTGTTTTTCCAGAATACTTCTTTGCTGTTGATGGCATGTTCTCAATTGGCAAAATGCTTGAGTTTTACAGTGTGTTGGGCAAACCAATTCACGAACTCGATGAGCTTGTGCCCCACACATTTTTGCAACATGTGAGCCTGGAATGTCCGTGGGAAAAAAAGGGGACAATCATGCGTAAAGCTATGAAATATGCAGAAGACAAACCCGTAGAGCTCGTGGATGGCGTAAGAGTTGTACATGATAATAGTTTTGTTCTGTTCTTGCCGGACAAGGAAAAACCGGTGTTTCACGTGTATGCAGATGCAACCGAAAAAGAAGTTGCTCGGGAAATTGCCGATGAAAGTGTTAATTTGGTGCGGACGTGGATTGAGGAGAGCATATGAGACTAACAGATTTACTTCACGAAGATACCATTGCAACGAATGTTGAAGTGCTTGACAAGCGACAATTGCTTCAAGATATGGTATCTATGATTCAGAAAAACGGCACGTTGAAAGACGAATCTGCGGTTCTAGACGCAGTGTTGGCTCGTGAAGAAGTCATGAGTACGGGGGTAGGGAAAGGATTTGCATGCCCTCATGCCAAAAGTCCCTTTGTGACTGATACCTGCGCCGCATTTGTCACATTGGCTCAACCTATCGATTTCGAAGCTTTAGACGGCAAACCAGTTTCAATGGTGTTTATGTTGTTGGGGCGAGAGTCCAATGTCGGTTTGCATCTCAAAGTGCTTTCACGCGTCTCTCGGTTGGTTGACCAGGCCTCTTTCCGTGAATCTGTCACAACCGCGAGCTCTCCTCAAGAAGTACGTGCAATCATCAGTGCGCTGGAATCAAATCTCGTAGATGTATAACACTTCGGGTAGAGTTTCGGCACATTGCATTCTCTATGTAAATTGCGCAAATTCCCTCAATCGTCTTCCATAATTTTAGGTGTACATGTATGAAAAGGCCTACTTCTGTCACTGTTGTTGCAATTGTTTTAATCGTGCTCAATGCAATTGGTTTTCTCTCGTTGTTGTTTTCTTCATTCGTTTCTGACAATCCTGACGTGCAAGCGGCTATTGCAGAGCAAATGAAGAACTCAACGTTTTCTTATGCCACAATTCAAGTTGTTTCGTACGTCTCTATGATCATAACTGTCGCCTGTGCTGTTGGTATGCTAAAAGGTGCGGACTGGTCTCGCAAACTGTATGTAGGTTTGGGAGTGATTGGTCTTGTTTTCAACGGGATAAATGGAATGAATCAAGGAATCGCAGGACTCTTTGGCGTTATTTTTGGTGTAGTGATACTCGGACTTTTCACATTTCTGCTTTATCGCCAGCCAGCAGACAATTTCTTTAAAGGTATTGAGGAAGACCAGTGGGATGATGAGGATGAATTCGCTTAAAGTTTTGCAGCACAATTAGAGCTTCACTTCTAGTCTACCGATCAATCGAAATGGGTTTTGTGGCGCTCTTTGAGCGCTACTTTGCCATACAGGACCATAAAACCTGTTGTCCAAAAGGTTTGTAGCACGCAGTTTTACACAGAGCTTTTCGGTGAATTGATACGATAAACTACCGTTCAGTACTGTGCTACCTTCAACAATTGGTTTTTCAGGCGTTGTGCTTTGTGAACGCATGTCCGATAGCGTGATACTTTCCAAGTGAAGACAAACATCTTCGTAGAGTTCTGCACCAATACCAATTTTTATTGTGTGATTGGCGGCTGCAATGAGCGGGTGATTTACATACTCTCCGTCCACGTAATCATAGGACACCTCTCCAAACAAGGATGTATTTTCAAACAGCTTGTTGGTGTAGTTCGCCTCGACGGAAACACCGTATGAGTGTGCGTCAGCCGCATTTTCACTGCGCTCTACTGTTGCAACGTTTACACCTTCAAAGACTACATTGTGTTCATACACCGGAACAATCAAGTCGTTCAAGTCATTGTAAAACACTTCGGCATGCACCACGAAATTTTCAGATGGAACAAGTGCCAACGACAGCGTAACATTGTCTATTATCTCACGCTGTAAATCTGGGTTCGGCAAGTGCCAGAATCCTGCTCCCAATCCCGTAATCTGATTGTAAGGTCCGTTTTCAGGATCTACGACAATGGTGGTGTCGATGACCGGGAAAAAACTACCGTAGTGTCGGTACGTTTCTTGAGATGATGGATCTTGATATGCTCTGCTGGCATTTACTTTGACAGAGAGCGTCGAGTCAGGCATCCAAGCTGCGCCAATTCTCGGATTGAGAATATTGCCGTATTTACTGCTGATGTCAAATCGTGCACCTGCAGTCAGGTTAAATACTTCGGCAACCGTGTATTCGTACTGTAGCAGGGAGGAGAATACCTGTTTTTCGTACGTGTAGAAATTTTGCTCAATACCAAGAAATACACTGTCTTTGTCGTACGTTTCTGATCCAACATAGAACAATCCTTGTTCATTGGGAGAGAGTGTCGGATCATAGGCTCTTGGCAAATCACTGGTGTATGGCAATGAAGTGACAAATTTTTGTCCAATCCCAATCGTTAACGCTGAGCTTTCGTCGAGTTCCCACGACAGCAGAGATTGAAGGTATGTTTCGTCCGAACGTTCGTATTTGTAGCCGCGGTTGTAATTAGAGAAAATGTTTCGGTAGTGCGATTCAGGAGACAATTCAGACCGGTGCCACTCTATTGTATTGTTGATGTTTACGGCATCAGAAACTTCCATCGTGTTGCGAATGTAGCCTGCAAGAATGGTGTTTTCTAAATAAGAATCTTCAATCGCAAGAGCTCTCCGAGGTTCATATGGTGTTGCACTGCTGTGTTTGGCTCTTCCAAAATACACGCCAGCTTCTACGGCATCTGTGTACACTGAAGCGCTTAAACTTGTGCCGTCAATTGGGGCGGCGTATGGCTTGACATCGTCAATTTTTACAGGGCTCCCAAATCCTTCCATTAGGCTGTCTTTGAGATATTCTTCAAAATACCATTGCGAATTCTCTGCATAAAAGTCAGGCAATACTGGTTCGTCAGAATGAAAAACGTCCGCCATTATACTGACTCTCACATCACCAAATGATTTGTCCATTGATGCCGAGGCGTGAAACGTTCCGAACATGCCATAACCAATTGCTGCAGCTGCAATGTCGTACTTTTGCTTGGTGACAATATTGATGACTCCGGCAAATGCGTCGGCCCCAAAAAGAGTTGACGAAGGCGTAAGGTTGATTTCAATGTAGGCTGCATGAGCAACTGGATACTGATACATCACTCGTGCAAACGCACCATCCGTGTTGTTGACTTTTGAGCCATTTATTAGAATCTGAAATCTGTTGATGGCATTTATTCCACGTACAGTGACTGATGAGTAGTACGCTGTGCCAGCTCGTTGGTGAAGTTGAACTTGTGGTAAAGACTCCAACACCTCAAACAAATATGTGTAGCCTTTGCGTTTGATCTCTTGATCTGTAACAACAAAAATCGACGCTGGAGCCAACCTAATATTTTGCCTACTTAAGGTCGCTGTTTCTACTTCAACTTCCATGAGGTCTGAAAGTGACATGTCGCCAAACTCATTGTCTGTTGCATATAGTACTTGTGTAGAACTCATGCACATCAGCAGAGCAAACACAATACAACATATACAAAAAGAATAGCGTTTCATTTTAGTGATTCCTGTACAAGTATGGTGTGAAGAAAGTAACGATTTGAACCTCTTAGTGCAACAAGAATGTGTTGTCTCGCACTGTTAGACACATCAGCTCAATACACGAATTGATGCGGTGCAACGTCGTGAGGCGTTTGCAGACAAAAATGAACGGCGTCATGATAGCTACATACAAAAGAGAATGGTTTGGAAATATTAGAGGTGATGTGCTATCTGGCATAGTTGTGGCACTCGCATTGATTCCCGAAGCAATTGCCTTTTCAATCATTGCTGGTGTAGACCCACAAGTTGGATTGTATGCGTCCTTCTGTATTGCTGTTGTGATCAGTTTCACCGGTGGTCGTCCAGGTATGATTTCCGCCGCAACTGGTGCTATGGCATTGTTGATGGTGACGTTGGTAAAGGAACACGGGCTTGAATACCTTCTAGCCGCAACTGTTTTAACTGGTGTTCTACAAATTGCAGCTGGATACCTGAAGCTCGGTGCACTAATGCGTTTTGTGTCTCGTTCGGTTGTCACGGGATTCGTGAACGCTCTCGCAATCCTCATTTTTATGGCGCAATTGCCCGAACTCACCGGAGTTGGTTGGGAAGTTTACGCCGTTGCAGCGGCCGGCTTAGCAATCATTTATTTGTTTCCTCTTATTCCTGTAGTCGGGAAAGTCATACCGTCTCCGCTAGTCTGCATTGTGGGCTTGACGGCAGTTGTAGCAGCTTTGCAACTCGACATCAGAACTGTTGGCGATATGGGGCAACTCCCTGACACTTTGCCGGTGTTTTTGTGGCCAGATGTACCGTTTACATTGGAAACCCTGAAAATTATCTTTCCGTTTTCTGCCGGTTTGGCAATCGTAGGCTTGTTGGAGTCTATGATGACAGCAACGATTGTAGATGACCTCACTGACACAAGTTCTGATCGAAACATGGAGTGCAAAGGGCAGGGTGTGTCTAATGTTGTGGCTGGTCTGATGGGCGGAATGGCCGGTTGTGCGATGATCGGTCAATCTGTTATCAATGTGAAGTCGGGTGGACGCGGTCGCTTGAGCACGCTTATAGCTGGAATTGGACTGATCATAATGGTTGTGTTCCTAGATGACTATCTGAAAATTATTCCTATGGCAGCACTTGTCGCAGTGATGATTATGGTGTCTATTGGTACGTTTTCTTGGGACTCCCTTAAGAATCTGAAATCACATCCTCTGTCGACTAATATCGTTATGCTCAGCACAGTAGGTGTTGTTGTGTACACACACAATCTCGCTATTGGCGTTTTTGTTGGAGTGCTGCTGGCTGCCTTGTTCTTTGCCAACAAAATTGGCCGATATATGGTCGTGAAGTCCGATACATCTCACGGAGACAACAAGGCTCGAGAATACAAGGTTGAAGGACAAGTGTTTTTTGCCTCAGCATCACAGTTTGTCAGTGAGTTTGATTTCCGCGATGCTGTGAATGAAGTTGTAATTGATGTAAGTCAGGCCCATTTTTGGGATATTACCGCAGTGAATGCGCTCGACAAGGTTGTCATAAAGTTTCGCCGCGATGGCGCTAACGTAGAGGTTCTCGGTCTCAATGAGGCGAGTGCCACGGTGGTGGATAAATTTGGCGTGTATGACAAGCCAGATCAAGTTGAATCATTGATGCAGGGACACTAATAATGACAGATATAATAGCATGTATAGATGGTTCAGATTTAACTGTTCCGATTTGCTCAGCAGCAGCATGGATTTCTCATCGACTTAATGCACCGCTTACATTGTTGCATGTGATTGAAAAGACGTCGTTTCAGAGTCGCAACGATTTGTCGGGTGCTATTGGTTTAGGTGCACGTGAGTCAATGCTAGAAGAGCTTACAGCCCTGGATGAACAACGGGCAAAACTTGCCATGAGCATTGGATCGGACATGCTTGAAGAAGCGAAAAAAAGAGCCACGGCTAGTGGTGCAGTTTCGATTTCTACCATGCAACGACATGGTGAACTCGTTCAAAGTATTGTAGACTTTGAAGACAAGGCGCGAATGTATGTGATAGGAAAGAGTGGTGAAGAACACGCGATCGGTACTCTTGGCAGTCACGTTGCAACCGTATTGAGAGCGTCCCACCGACCAGTGTTTGTTGCGAATACGCACTACAAGCAGCCCGAGGCGTTTCTCATTGCCTATGATGGTAGTCCGTCGTCAGTCGACGCTATTGATCGAGTCATCAAGAGTCCGCTATTGCAAGGGTTATCGTGTCACCTGGTGAGTGTTGGCAACGAATCGATGCAACCCGAGCTAGACAACGCAACTGAGAGACTCGAACAAGCTGGCTACAAAGTTTCAGCTTCCAGAATAGAAGGGAGTGTTGACAAAATTATTCAAGAATACACGCACCAAAACTCAGTTGATCTCCTAGTTATGGGAGCGTTTGGACACTCCAAAATGCGTCACTATTTCTTGGGGAGCACAACCTTGGCAATGTTAGAAAGCGCCCAAATACCGGTACTTATTGTCAAAAAGTAGAGCAGAAGCTTCGCTACTAGAAATCATTACAAAAAAAAGCAAACTCGCAGTGAGTTTGCTTTTTTTGTACCGGAGGAGAGACTTGAACTCCCGACACACGGATTATGATTCCGTTGCTCTAACCAACTGAGCTACTCCGGCGCCTTAATAGATTTGCAATTTACGGTGCTTTCAATTTTTAAGCAAGAGAAATGATACACATAGTATCAACTTTCTGATCTCTTTGCAATTTCATCTCGCAGAATTGCCGCCTTCTCATAATCTTCCTTTTCTATAGCAAGAATGAGTTCTGAACGCAACAATTCTAGCTCGTCTTCTGAACCACCTTCAACTTGCAATGCTTCTTCTACTGTTGTTGCAGACGAATCATCCGAGCTCTGTTCTTCGGTTGTTTCTTCCATCTTGAACGACGCTTCATCCATGACTTTTGCCACAACATAGATCGGTGCTTTAAAGCGAACGGCAAGAGCGATTGCATCACTCGGTCGCGCGTCAATTGATGCGTCAACGTTTTGCATCTCCAATTGGGCGTAATACGTTCCATCTTTGAGGCCGTTGATCACAACTTGATCTAGCGAAGAATCGAACTGCTTGATAAGTGTCTTACACAGGTCATGTGTCATTGGACGCGATGGCTTGAAATCTTCCATTTCTAGTGCAATTGCCGATGCTTCAAACGAACCAATCACAATTGCTAAACGACGGTCTCCATCTACTTCCTGCAAAATAAGTGCATACGCACCATTACTTGCCGGACTTGCTGACAACCCGAGTATTTCGACTTCTACCTTATCCACTATTCCGCTCACCTATCGCTAGATTATGAAACAACAGCTTTTACCTTTTCGGTCAACTTAGGCAAAACATCAAACACATCACCAACGATGCCATAATCAGCTACAGAAAAGATAGGAGCTTCTTTGTCTTTGTTGATTGCTACAATCACTTTTGAAGACGACATGCCAGCCAAGTGCTGAACTGCGCCGCTAATCGCACATGCAATGTACAGATTCGGTGATACAGTTTTTCCTGTTTGGCCAACTTGATCTCCATGTGGTCTCCAGCCAGCATCAACAACTGCACGGGATGCTCCAACTGCACCGCCGAGAACTGCGGCGAGATCTTCAACAATATTGAAATTTTCCGGTCCTTTGAGTCCACGTCCACCGCTCACAATAATATCGGCTTCAGCAACATCAAGCTTACCAGTGTTCAAGTCTGTAGATGTTACCGGCGCAACTGCTTCAACATCTGAGGCAATTTCTTGCATAGTGCATGTAGAACCGCCAGTTGTTTTTGCATTAAAAACATTTGGACGAATTGAAACCACCTTATTAGCCGATGTGATTGCTGCTTTCACAAATGCTTTTCCAGCATACACAGGCTTGGTTGCTACGAGTGCGTCACCATCAGTTGTGAGTTCAACGGCATCTGCTACATATCCAGCTTGCATGCGAACCGCTACGCGAGGTGCAATCTCTTTTCCGTGTGCGTCATTTGCAAATAGTACTGTTGTTGCATTTACGTTTGCAGCTGTTTCGGCAATAACCTGAGCCAATGCTTGAGATGAAAATTGCTGCAGAGCAGGAGATGTGATATTGTGACACTGGTCTGAACCGTGGTTGCAGGCCTCAGCACTCATATCTGCTGTTGCGCCGACCATGATTGCATGTACTTTACCACCATTTGCATCAGCAAGTGTGCGAGCTGCGGTAAGTGATTCCAAAGCGGCTTTTTTGAGTTTGCCGTCACGAGACTCTATATATGTTAGAATAGTCATTGTTGTGTTCCTTCTGTATTCGGTGGTTAGATTGCTTTTGCTTCTTCTTGCAACAAACGAACGAGTTCTGCGATGTCTGCATCTGAGTCACCGAGAATCTTACCACCGGTCTTAGCAGCTGGGAGTTCCATTGAACGGATCTCAACGCGTGCGTCAGTACTTGCTCCATCAACAATGTCAATTGGCTTCTTCTTGGCCTTCATAATATCAGGCAGTTTTGGATAGCGAGGCTCATTGATACCTTTTTGAACACTCACAACACAAGGCATCGGAGCACTAATTGTTTCACTTCCACCTTCGATATCCCTCTTGCACTGTGCAGACCCACCGTCCGTTGTCAGCGCAGAAACCATAGTCACGCATGGCATTTCCAACATTTCTGCCACCATTGGTGCAAACTGG
>JAUHYX010000331.1 GCA_030426285.1 bacterium | reverse complement strand
TTGTGGCAAATGCGCCAGAATCTGTTGTGGCGGGAGAGCGCGAAAAATTGGAGAGTTTCAAAGGCAGGATAGAGTCTCTCACAAACAACTTGAATCAACTACAGTAATTGTTGTTGAGGTGGTTCAAGTTGAGATACATCACCAACACGTGAGGAATTGCTCATGGGAACACTGAGTGTTTGTTGCATAGCTAAAAACGAAGCTAAGCTCCTTCCGGGCATGATTTCTTCGCTGGGAACACTAGCCGACGAAATCGTGGTACTGGACTGTGGTTCAACTGACAAAACTGAAGAAGTTGCCGTGAGAATGGGGGCTCGAGTACACGCGTTCGATTGGGAAGACGATTTTAGCGAGGCGCGCAATGCTCTTATAGATTTGGCCACGTGCGACTGGCTGTTGTTTCTCGACGCCGACGAAAGATTGCGCCCCAAGGATTTGCGCAAACTCGAAGACATGAAGAATTCTTCCGAGCGCATGTACTCGGTGACAATACACAATATTCTGCCCCATCGCGTAGTTGAGTCGATTGTACCACTGCCATCTGTTCGCATGTTCAGACGCGACCGGGAAGTGCGTTTTGAAGGTCGCGTTAACGAGTCAATAGCAAAGTCTGCTCGCAAAGCTGGATGGGAAGTCACCAAGAGCAAACTGTGCATTCAACACATGGGATTCTCGCAGGGCAAGCGCATGCGACGAATTCGCAATCGCAGAATCTTTGAAAGTGTGTTGCGAGCGGAAGCCACGGAAGTTTGGCTGCGCTTGCATTTAGGGCTCGCCTACTATATCGACGAAGAATTCGACAAAGCCGAGGAGCATTTGCAGGCTTGTATCTCAAGTAATTCTGAGACTGTAGATGGGGTGACGCGCAGCATTGTTCAATCCATTCTAGCTGAGTTCTCACTCAACAAAAAAGAAGGTTCGATCAGCACGCGTTCAGCCGCCCTCAAAGCCCTACAGCTGACAAACAATTTGTATGCAGAGTACATTTTGGCTCGACTCGATTTGCGCGACGGACATATAGAGAATGCCATAAAACATCTCACAAACATCGACACAGGCTCGCTGAATAACGCGCATTTCAAAGTGAATCGCGGCGAGTTGTACGCCGATCTTGCCAAAGCACATTTGAAGCTGCAACAGGTTGACAAAGCCATGCAGTACGCTGAGTTGGCAATGGACTCACCAGCTTATGACATTATGTTTATCGGTGGGTATTTAAGTGAGCAAAAGAAACAGTACAAAAAGGCCCTTGAGTTTTACGAGGTTGCAGAAAGCCTTACTGATGGCAGCACCGAGCTGAACACCAGAATAAAGCGCTGCAAAAAAGTGATTTCCGGGGCGTAACACAGGAGACACAAGATGAAGCAAGCATATATTTGTTCACCATTGCGCACACCGGTTGGAAGATATGGTGGAGCACTCGCATCTGTGCGACCAGACGATTTGATGGCACATGTGCTGCGCGAGCTTGTGTCTCGCAATGGCCTTGAAGACGCAGAATTTGATGACGTGATCATTGGTTGTGCCAATCAGGCAGGTGAAGACAATCGCAATATCGCCCGAATGGCGGTTCTGCTAGCTGGAATGCCACAAACAACACCAGGAGTGACGGTTAACAGACTTTGCTCATCTTCGTTGGAATCACTGATTCAAGCCGCGAGAGCGATTCGAGCAGACGAAGCCGATTTGATTATCGCCGGAGGTGTGGAAAGTATGTCGCGCGCACCATATGTGATGCCTAAAAACGCGACTGGAAAACCGATGTTTGGCAACTTAACCGCATACGACACGGCTTTAGGTTGGAGATTCCCAAACCCTGCCATGAAGGAATTGTTCCCTCTTGAGGCAATGGGAGAAACAGCAGAAAATTTGGTTGATAAATACGACATCTCGCGTGAAGATCAAGATGCTTTTGCAGTTGATTCGCACCGCAAGGCAATCGAGGCATGGGAGCAATCGCTGTTTGACAAAGAAGTGTTGCCGGTCTCAATTCCGCAACGAAAAGGCGACCCCGTGGTTGTCAGCAGAGATGAACAGCCACGACCAGATACGAGCGTGGAGAAACTCGCAACACTCAGAGCAGCATTCCGCAAAGGTGGAAGTGTGACCGCTGGAAACTCGTCGTCATTGAACGACGGAGCTGTAGGGCTGATCGTCGCCAGTGAAGAAGCCGTTGAAAAGTACAATCTCACACCACTAGCTCGGTATGCAGGTGGCGCCGCAGCTGGCGTAG
>JAUHYX010000112.1 GCA_030426285.1 bacterium | reverse complement strand
TCAACGAGAAATGAAGGTTGATGGATTGTTGTCTCGTGTTATGCAGCACGAAATTGATCATCTCGAGGGTATGTACTTTTTTGAACGCCTCTCTCCAGTTCGCAAGGCACGCTCATACGCCATGCTCAAACGCATAGCACGCGGAATCGAAGGCGCTGAATATCCTGTTGAACCAGGTAGTAGAAAAGCAACGCGCTAGCACCATGGGTAACTTCAGCCTTGAGATATTGTATCACGCACTGTATGTCTCAATGGTGTATGCAGGAATAGCGTTTGGTGGCGTGTACTATCGTCAGTTTGTCGACGACCTGCAAATGAAGGACATGCCGTTTGGAGAACTGTTGTTTGAGAGCGTTGATCCTTGGTATGTTGTGTCAACGATTGGTTGGTGCCTTGTCACGATTTGCACAATTCCGATAGCATTGTACACAGATGAAGCTACCATCATCATGTATGTGGTACCACTGTCATTTATTATCAATGCCATTCAGTTTTGGTACAGGTCTCTGCGCCAGAAGAACCGTTTTTACACAAACATAGTTGTAGCGCGACACTTTTTCTCGCCGAGAATGGCTGTCATACGTTTGGAAAACGTCCTCTCAATCGAACTCGTGAAAGAGTTTGCATGGTATGAATGCAAATGCTCTTTTGAAGGCAATGGTCCGCGGGGTTTGCGCACTGAAACGATTCGATTTTCAGCAAAAGAAAAAGATCGTGTGCTCTCATATTTGCGTAACCGGACTCAAGTGAAGATATTTGAAGAAGATTTTTCGATTTCAGAGCAGCGCTAAGCGCTTTTGAAACAGCACAGTACACAGTTGCATGGAGTAATAGATATGAAAGATTCGATAAGAATTGCTTCCGGACAAGGGTTTTGGGGTGATTTGTTAACAGCCCCTCTCGATCAGGTGTCAAAAGGTCCTATTGATTATCTGGTTATGGATTACCTTGCCGAAGTAACCATGTCTATCATGCAAAAGCAAAAGAACAAAAATCCTGAGTTCGGATACGCGCGCGACCTTGTAAACGTGTGCCGAGAGGTGCTTCCGTACATCAAAGAACGCGGAATCAAGCTCATCACTAATGGTGGTGGCGTGAACCCGCTTGCGTGCCGTGACAGAATACTTGAGGTGGCCAAGGAGCTGGGTATTTCGGGTGTGAAAGTTGGCGTGGTGATGGGTGACAATATTCTCGAAGAGCTCGATGACTTGGTTGCACAGGGCGAAACCATGGAACACATGGAAAACGGAATGCCGATTGCCGATGTGCGCGAAAAGCTGTTGTCAGCGAATGTGTACTTGGGAGCTTTTCCAATAGTTGAAGCACTTCAACAAGGCGCTGATATTGTGATCACAGGTCGCACAACGGACACTGGTCTCACTTTAGCTCCAATGATTCACGAGTTTGGATGGGACGGCGAAGATTTTGACAAAATGGCGGCTGGAACTGTTGCCGGTCACATTAATGAATGTGGTGGACAAGCTTCCGGTGGAAACTTTTTGGGCGACTGGCGTTCTATCGAACGACTCGAAGATATTGGCTTCCCTATTGTTGAAGCGTTTCCCGATGGCTCGTTTGTAGTTACAAAGCACGAGGGTACGGGTGGAGCGGTCACGCGTGAAACTGTGTCGGAACAGCTCATGTACGAAATTGGTGACCCGCGGGAGTATATTACACCGGATTGTGTGGCAGACTTTTCCTCGATCAAATTGGAAGATCTAGGCGACAATCGTGTGAAGGTCTACGGAATTACAGGCAAGCCGTACACACCATTTTACAAAGTATCCGCCAGTTATGCCGACGGCTGGGTTGCGTTCACTTCACTCACGTATGCAGCACCAGATGCAGAAGAAAAAGCGCGCGCGGCAGACAGAATTCTGCGAGCTCGACTGCAAAAGCTGGGCTTGGAATTTGAGGAGTTGCGCACAGAATATGTAGGGTTAAATGCCTGTCACGGTAGAGCCGCTGCTGATATAGAACCAAATGAAATTATGATGAGAATTGGTGTGCGAGGACATGATCTCGATGCCATTAATCGCTTTGCAAAGGAAATTGCGCCGCTCATCCTAACCGGCCCACCAAGTGTTACTGGTTTTGCAGGAGGACGTCCGCGACCAAGTGAAGTGGTAGCCTATTTCCCTGCACTTATCAGTAAAGACAAAATTTCTACCACTGTGGAAGTGACTGAGGTTGCGTAAACTTGTACGCATGCGATACCTCAAAACAATTGTAGCCTCCTTCATGGTGGCGTCATGCGTCTACAATAATGTACACGCACAAGACTCGATTCCAAGGCTTGAGCAAGCCGACTTTTTCAAAGCTGGCCTACCGCGTACGACCATCGTGGGAGATTTGCCGCCTTTGGAAAACAATATCCAACCAATCCCAACAGCTCTTGTTGGGGTTGCCTATGGCGCTATGTTCTATGGCTTGCACGAACTGCAAGCAAATGCTTGGTGGAAGGACGAACGCGGTCCCTTTCACTTTGAAGACGATTGGGACTATGCTTTGCAGTCAGACAAAGCGGGCCATTTTACAGCTGCGTACAGTATGTCCACAGCCTTCGGCGAAGCCTTACTCGCTTCTGGGTTCAGTTGGGAAGCAGCCACGCACTACGGTGGTGCCATGGGCCTTTTGTACCAAACATATGTAGAAACTGAAGATGGCTATGGTACTCGATGGGGTTTTAGCGTAACGGATATGGCTGCCAACACAATCGGATCCGCCTACTACATCGCCCAATACCACTATCCATACCTGTACAATTTTAGTCCGAAATGGCAGTACATACCAGCTGAGTGGATCGGTCAGAAGCCTATTCCACACCCCACTGCAGTCGTCGATGATTACAATTCGTCAACATTCTGGGTCAGTGTGAATGTACACAATATGTTGCCTGAGCACTTGCAACAATATTGGGTGCCATGGCTTGAAATTGCCGTTGGTTACGGAGCAAGCAACATTGGATATCCAGGTGAAGAGTACAGGCGAGTTGTGATTGGATTAGACTACAACCTCGCCGAGCTGCTTCCAGAAGGCGGTTCGTTTTGGAACTGGATAAAACAAAATGCCAATTTATTGAAGTTTCCAGCTCCTGCCGTTGAGTTCGGCAAGGTGACTCGCTTTCGTCTTATGTACCCTTTCTCGATTAAGCTCGGCAGTGTGAAACTATAACCATGGAGCCACAACGACCCGATAGTACATGCTTCATTAGTTTTGTTGTTCCAGCAATAAACGAAGAAGAGCGACTGCCACGTTTGCTCAAAACACTGGTTCTGACTGAAGACACAGGTATTGGGTTTGAAATTATTGTGTCAGATGGCGGTTCGCTGGACAGTACTCGCAGCATCGCTCGCTCTTTTGGGTGCACTGTTGTTAAACCGCGCGAAGATGAAAAGCAAACGATTGCAGGTGGGCGCAATGCTGGGGCAGAAGTGGCCAAAGGCAATGTTATTGTGTTTATCAATGCCGACACTATGCCGGAAAACATTGAGCGTTTGGTCATTGGTGTGCAGCGATGGTGGGAAAAAAGCAGCGCAGTTGCAGCAGCTGGACCTGTGAATGTAGACCCGGCCAAAACCATTTGGAAAGATATCGTCTTTCACTCGCTCTTCAACACATATGTTCGCCTTCTTAACACGCTTGGTTTTGCAATGGGACGTGGCGAGTGTCAGGTTGTGAGAAAAGAAGTGTTTGAGAGAGTGGGCGGCTACAATGCATCACTGGCAGCGGGAGAAGATTTTGATTTGTATAAACGGATGCGAAAGTACGGCAGGATCAGCTTTCGCGACTCAATCGCCGTGTTTGAATCTCCGCGTAGATTCCGTCAAAAAGGATATCTGCGGGTGTTTGCACTCTGGACGCTGAATGGACTTAGTGTCCTGTTGCGCAACAAGTCCGTATCGCGCGAATGGGAGCAAGTAAGATAAAGTTGAATTTACTTCCGTACATTTGTAACATGAAAGTGGTAGTTGCGAGCTGCCAATTGTGAAAACCAACCATAGAGTACAGGTACATCCATGGCTACCTATAAGGAATCCGGAGTTGACATTGCTGCCGGAGAAGCAACAGTCGACAAAATAAAACCACTCGTTCGCGAGACATATACACCTGGTGTAATGACAGACATTGGCTTGTTCGGCGCAATGTTTGACGCGAGCTTCCCCGACTACGACCACCCAGTGCTTGTGTCGAGTGTCGACGGAGTTGGCACCAAGCTCAAAGTTGCTGTTTTGGCGGATAGACACACAACGGTTGGACAGGACTTGGTGAATCACTGTGTTGGTGATATCCTTGTTTGCGGAGCCAAGCCGCTGTACTTCATGGACTATTTCGCCACTGGAAAACTCAACCCAGATGTAGCCGCAGATGTGATTTCTGGCTTTGCTACGGCTTGCAAACAAAACGAATGTGCTCTGATTGGCGGTGAGACGGCGGAAATGCCAAGCATGTATGCTGATGGCGAATACGACCTTGCCGGAACGATCGTAGGGGTCGTTGAGAAACAGCGTCGAATCGACGGCTCGCAAGTAAAAGAAGGCGATGTGCTTCTCGGGCTGGAATCGACAGGACTACATACCAATGGCTATTCATTGGCTCGCCATGTGTTGCTCAAAGACCATTCGGTAAACGACCATATTGACGAGCTTGGTGAGACAATCGCAGATGCGTTGTTGAAGATTCACCGCAGCTATTTGAATATAGTTATGCCGTTGCTCAACAAAGATCTGTTGCACGGATTGAGTCACATTACGGGCGGTGGAATTGTTGGCAATACTAAACGTGTTGTAAGGGAGCACGGCCTCGAAATCAATTGGGGCAGTTGGTATGAACCGCGTATTTTCGATATGATTCGTCGCTTGGGAAGTGTCCCTGAAGAAGACATGCGCGAAGCCTTCAACTTGGGAATAGGCATGATCTTGATCGCTGATCCATCCAAAGTGGATGAGATTAAGCTGATGATCAATGAACCAGTGTATGAAGTTGGCCGAGTGGTAGCCAAGAGCTAGTGCCAACGATTGCACCTGACAGAATAAAAAAAGGGTTAACCTTCAACAATAGGTTAACCCTTTTCTATTTCTGTGCTGCTGAGAGCGTTGTTATCCAACAGGACGGAGCATCACACGTGCAACTGTATACGACTCACTAGTAGGTTCATTTGCCTCATTGAGGCGCACAATACGAGCCTGCTCTTTTTCGTGATCAATTTCCGTTATGCGGTATTTAATACCATCGGGAAACTGAATTGCATACTCAACAATATCATCTACCTGCAATTTCTTCCACTGGTCAGTACGCTCAAAACCAGTTCGAACGAATGTGTGACTCTTTGTGAGTGCTTTCAATAACTTGTGAATCATCTAAAAATCTCCGCGTTGTAACAGCACAAAAGTACATCGGAAAATGCTTTTTTGAAAACAATTCTCATCTGATTGTAATCTTACAAGCCAAGCGCGATTCCAGCATAGTAGTTTCGCTCCGCACCTGGGAAGAATTGGTCTCCCTCGCCAGACATGGAATACAGTGTATTGAAGAGGTTGTTGACCTGAATATTGAAGCGAACATATTCTCCAAATGGAACATCGTTCAACTTGTAGGATGCGTACAGATTCACCACATTCCAAGCATCGTTCTTGTTGACTTCGTTCTGGAAATTGTCCGTGTAAAACTCACCTACATATTTGTTCAGTAGTGTTAGCGATCCGCCCGCATGTGTCCCTGTTAGCATGATATTTGCCATCATATCTGGGAAACCAGCAATAGAGTTGCCTGAGAGGTCGATTGACTGCTCTTGCCCAAGTGTATCTACGCCGGTCACATAGTTGAACTCCGTGATTTCATTGGATGAAAGGGTTGCATTCGCTGAAACCTGCAGGCCAGACTCAACTGTTCCAAGGAGTTGCGCTGTTGCAGAGAGTTCCAATCCCATGTGTAGTGTTTTCGGAGCATTGCCATCAATTGGATCGCCGAAAATTCCGAGCTGCCCACTCTTAACGAGCTCGTCTGTGAAAGACATGTAGTACACCGTGATATCTGCAGAAAGATCTTCGCTGCGGTAGTATGCACCAGCTTCAATGTCCAATAGTTGCTCTGGCGTTACCAATGGTTCGGAGAAATCATACACATACTCACCTTCTACATTTTCCGTCTTGAACAGAGGTGTCGCACCATAGGCCAAGCTGCTGCCGTCAAACAAATTAGCCATGCGTGGCTCGCGCGTAGTGAGGGCCACGCTCGACCAAATGTTGAGTTCGTCAGTTAGTTTGTAATTCGCACCCAAACGCGGGTTGACAAACACATAGTCAACACTAAACAGTTCACCGCTTCCTGAAACTACACCGTTGTTTGCCGACTGATATTCTACTGGTGATGTCCCCAGATACACATCTGTCATGCCGTAGCGGTTGTACGTTACTTGCAGGTCTGCAGATAGCGTGAGTTCGCGGCTCGCTTCATACACTTCTCTCAACCACAAACTGTAGATGTCGCGTTCGCCATAGTACTCATAAAACTTGTAGTCGGGATCAAAACCGGCAGGAAGACCGCCAGCATAAGGAATTTGACCATAGTGCTCGCTGCGGTGCTGGCGAATTTCGGCACCAATTGTGAGCTGTCCATCCTCATGGCTCATCTCAACGCGCGGAATCCAGCCATAATGGTCATTGTCGACATAGGCTCTCACGATAGCATCAACGGGTTCAATGCCTTCCTCAAATCCATTTTCAGGTGTGAGTTGCAATGTCGCTGCATCTGCCCAAGAGCCATCGAAGTCGAAGAACCCAGTTCCTTTGTAATAAAACAGTGAAGACTTTATTGAGATGTCTTCTGACACTGCCCAATCATTGAGCAATTCGTAGTGTGGCTGCGAAAAGTTTTCAATTTCTTGTGGTCGACGTTCCATACCGTATGCAACATTGCCGTTTCCGTCAGTCTCCAAATACGAATAGTTCTTCAGTCTCATTTCCGGATCAGTGACATCATTCTTGGCCACGCCATAGTACACGAGTTCATCTTCGAGCGGTCCGCCAAACATATTGATCTGCGTCGTGATATCATCGCCGAGCACAACTGCGCTGAGGAAGTAAGAATTGAGGGTAGCGTCCGACAAATTGCGATAGCCACGTGAATTGATGCGAGAAATGCGTGCAGCAATTGCGTATGAAGTATCGATGAGGCCAGAGGAAAAGTCAAATGCAAATTTGGACACATTGGGAACGGTTTTACCCTCACCTGCCTGATACGACTGCCACCCCATACCAGTCGACAGTTCGATTGATCGTTCGGAGGCAATGTTGCTCGAGCGGATATTCACACTTCCGCCAATCGCAGCAGGGCCGTATGTATTCAGACCTGCACCGCGTTGTACCTGAATTTGTCCTGTATTCGCTGCCAAATCTGGAAAGTCAATCCAGTAAACATTGTGGTCTTCTGGATCGTTTTGCGGAATACCATTGATCGTAACAGCAATTCTGCGCTGATCAAAACCGCGCATCGTTAAATAGGTGTAGCCTATTCCATTACCAGCATCGGAGTATGTGGTAATAGAAGGGAGGTGTGACAAGAGTACAGGCATGTCTTCATAGTTGTACAACTCCTTGATAGTGGCTTCGTCGACTTCTGTATACGATACAGATGCCGACTCAGTAATTTCAGGGCTGGCAGTCACCGTAACTGCAGGTACATACACAGTTTGAGCAGAATCGCGCGCATCGGCGGCGTGAACTACTTGTGAAACTAGTGCGCTACCCACCCACAATGCACAAAACACGTTGCGAAGGTTCATTGAATCCTCAACAATTTGAATGAAAAAAATATGGGTGAAATCGCGAAGGTAGTGGAGTACAAACCGCCTGCTTTTGAGACGAGTTGTACTGACGTGAGGACAACGTTTCCTTGCGCCGGCATTATCCGGATCAAGTAATAGGAGTGTTATCTCAGCCCCGCTTACACGGAGCACCTCCAACGGTTTCAGAGTTCCCGTTTGGGAATTGGTGCAAAGGACGCATGTTGAATTGTTATATTGCTTGTTGTTACACTTATGCGCAACATCCTCGTCCTAGCATATTACTTCCCGCCTATGGCATTCAGCGGAGTACAGCGAATTGCAAAATTCGTTAAGTACCTGCCGGATTTTGGTATTCAACCCACTGTTCTCACCATTGACCCACATGCGTACTTTGCCTTTGACGATGAGTTGTTGGGCGAAATTGAGGCGCGAAACATTGAGATATGGAGAACATCACCAGGCGGCCCCCATGCAATGATGCCCAAGAAAAAGACGGTGTCTTTGGCAAATGAGAGAATGCGTAAAATTCTCAATCGCATCAGCCAGAGTGTGTTTGTCCCAGATAACAAGGTGAGTTGGGGCAAGCATGTACTTCAGTTTTTAGAAAGCCAAGATCTCTCTCAGTTTGAAGCAGTCTTGTGCACCGGTCCCCCATTTTCACTGTTTGGTACAGGCGCAGAGATCAAACGCAGATACGGGCTACCACTCATTCTGGATTTCCGCGATGCATGGCTGGAGTATCCGTATCACAGGTACGCAACGCCATGGCACAGGCGCAAACATGCAGCATTGGAGCAAGAAGCAGTGTCAGCAGCAGATGTAGTTGTTACGACCAATTCATTTGTGAAGGACGCATTGCAGCGCCGGTATCCCAATGCTTCTGCATCATTCAAGATTGTGACGCAAGGGTATGACGAAGATGATTTTCACCATGCCGAGAAGGTTGAACTCTCACCAGAGCATGTTCACATAGTCCATACGGGCCTGTTTTACGAAGACAGAACGCCCGAAGCAATGTTCCGTGTCATCAAATCTATTGAGCGTTCCAATGATAACACTGTGCGCGGCAAACGGCTGAAGTTCCATTTTGTAGGAGCTATGCAACAAGAATTTCAGCACATGGCGTCAGATATGGGTATCAAAGACTCAGTTGTATTTCACGGACATGTTTCTCATGCAAAGTCTGTTGGCTTTCTCGAAGCAGCAGATGCACTGTGGTTTACGATTGGGCACAAAGACCAAGGATTTGAAACGGTCGCGCCAGGCAAAGTGTACGAGTATATTGGCAGTCGCAAACCCATTGTTGCCATGAGCCCTAGCAATCACGTTACCTGTATGTTGAGTGGGATACCTAACGCGACTATACTGGAGCCAACAGATATTGAAGGCGCTACTGAGTGCCTGTTGAGTGAACAGTTTTTCCGCATTGTGGATGAGTCTCCACACGAGTTTAGCCGCAAGTTTCAGACGCAGAGACTGGCTGCGACTATACGATTGACATTCTCGTGATTCTGTACTAGATTCTTTTCATTCCGTTCTACAAATTGAGAAGCTGTGTAGGAGTATGAGTTGATTCCACATACAAGTTACCGTGTTCTGCGTAGTGTTGCTTTAGTGTTGCTCATTGCAAGTCAATTTTCCTTCGCTAGAACACACAACGAGCTCGATAATCTGTTTGAACTCAGCTTGTCTGACCTCATGGACGTAGAAGTTGTTTCGTCGAACAAATTCAAAGAAACTGCACGTGATGTTCCGGCCAGTGTGGTTGTTGTTACACGGCAAGAGATTGCTCAGCGGGGGTATCAGACATTCACTGATGTTCTCAATGGCATAAACGGCATGTATGAGATAGATGACTACTATTGGTTAGGCTCGAAGAATTTTGGGGTGCGCGGCTTCTTCTCAACTGGTCAGTTCAACGACATGATTATCCTCGTGAACGGCGTGAATCAAGTTTCAGACAAATACAGTGATTATCCAGATGTTAAGATCAATGTCCCTGTATCCGCCATTGAAAGGGTGGAAGTGATACGAGGACCCATGACGGTAAACTATGGCTCTGGTGCGTTCTTCGGTGTGATCAATATTGTGACGACGCCTTTTGAATCCAAGGAAGAATCTGGCTCATTTGCGGAAGTCGGGATAGATTCAGAGTCTGGTTACAGCGCTTTTGTACGTCAGTCTGGACGAAGTCAAGATCTTGCATATAGCTTTGATCTTGGGTTGTATTCAATTCCTGGAGCTGAGGTACCATTCCTAGATATCACCTCTGATTCATCTGTTCTGGAATATGTGGGTCTCGATCCAAGTGCTACCACCCAAGGGCAACAGGAAGATTCAAGGTTGTATGCTCATGTAGCATTGGAGCACGGTTCGTTATATACTGATGTGTCATTCGCTCAAACCGTGAAAGACGTGTTTGACGGGCAGCCCTCCTACTACGGCGGATCGGAGATGACTACACATGCTTTTAATGTTGTAGCTGGGATGCGTGAACAGCTTGCAGATAATGTCCAAATAAGACTGCAGGGAGGCTTCTACCACCATGGACATGTCATTGATTACGAAATTTTTCGGCCAAACTACTATGAGATCGACGCTCAAAACACGCAGTCTTTTGATCTTGAGTTCAATGTAGACTCGCGGTTGAGTGATCAGTTTAGAATCGTTGGTGGCCTATATCGGAGAACGGTTCTCAACGTGTTGCAAACTTCTGATTTTGCCTACTATGGACTAGATTTTGGGCATGGTGAGTCAAAGCTACCAAGAGATGATTCGTTTAGTACTTCGGCACTGTTTTCTCAGTTGTTCTTTGAACCAAATGATGTCGTAACACTTGTTGGCGGGCTGCGTGTCGAGCATCTCGATAGTTACACAATGATTAGCGGTCGAGGCATTGTTACTGAAGACCCCGATGACAATCGTTCTCCAGATTCAACTGACAACAGGACCGTGTATATCAGCGAGTTTGTACCGGAGAACAACGGCTTTACGATTTCAGCAAATGCAGCAGCCATCTTCAACCTCAACAAACATCATTCTGTAAAACTGTTGTTTGGCGAGGCAGTAAAACAGCCTTCATTTACTGAGAACTATCGTCAGCTACCCAATGCTGCTCCGCAGTTGAAGCCCGCTTCTATTACAACATTTGAGATAAACTATAGTGCCACATTTGGAGAATCCGCATACTTCAGTGTTGGTGCTTTCTACAATGAACTCGATGCTCTGCTGTCAATTACCAACACATATGATCAAAATACTGGCGAGTGGTCGTTTTACAGCTGGAACTCTGGGGAGAAGTCGACTGTGGGAGTTGAAATCGAATCGA
>JAUHYX010000330.1 GCA_030426285.1 bacterium | reverse complement strand
AAAGGCAATATTGACATACAATGTCTCACCTCTCAGCACGGCTTCAGCAACGCGTTGGTAATGATAGATATCACCGTGGTATTTCATCAAGAATTCCTGCACCACTCCCTGAAAGGCCGTTCCGAGCAAGAGCGTGAACCCAATTGTTACGAACAGCCTCAGTTTTGAAGCGAGAATCAGTTGAAGATAGTTTGTTGAAACACGGCTAAGAGTCATACGTTGATGGCAGATTAAATGATTGTATTGTAGATTCGTCTAGAGTACTCAAACGAAGGAAGCAAAGATGGAATATAAAGATTACTACAGTGTCTTGGGTGTCAGCAAAACCGCCTCAGCTGAAGAAATCAAGAAGGCATACAGAAAACTTGCGCGAACGTATCACCCAGACGCGAACCCAGATGACCCAACCGCTGAAGCGAAGTTTAAGGAAGTTGGTGAAGCCTATGCAGTGTTGGGGGACGACACGAAGCGCAGGCAATATGACAGATACGGCAAGGACTTTGCGAAATACGGTCAGCCTGGTGCTGGAGCATATGGTGGAGGCGCACAGCAAACAGGGCCAATTGATTTCGACATGTTTGGTGACCTCGGCGACGCATTTAAGTCACGTGCCGGTGGCTTCTCCGACTTTTTCTCGAGTTTCTTCACCAATGGCGGTACCACCGCTCGTCAGGCTCCGATAAAAGGGCAGGACCTCAACGCTTCGGTTACAATTGATTTAGAGGAAGCGTACCGAGGAACCATGCGCAAACTGGCTATTGATGGGCGCAAAGTACATGTGAATATCAAACCAGGTGTAAAACACGGCCATGTGCTAAAATTGTCGGGTATGGGACAACAAGTTGCGCAAGGGCAAAATGGAGATTTGCGACTCAAGATTAACGTAAATCCCGACGCTCGCTTCAAACGGAAATCCACAGACCTCTATACAACTGTGAACATCGATATGTTTACCGCCGCACTTGGTGGGAAAATCAAAGTTCCAACCATGAAACACACCGTAGAGATTTCTGTGAAACCCGGTACGCAAGGTGGACAGAAACAACGTCTGAAGGGGTTGGGAATGCCAGTATATGGCAAGCCCGATTCGTTTGGCGATTTGATAGTTGAATACAACATTACAGTGCCTACTTCGCTGACGGATAAGCAGAAGCGGGCTTTGCAAGAAGCGCGGGGATAACAGCCTGAAATGTGCGAATTACAAACAAAGCGTTAACTTGCATGCTTGCCATTTTTAAGAAGTACTTGAGGTGATGCTTTGGCTCAAACTGGAGCGAAGTCAGTGGGTGCGCACAATCGGCACATTCAGATAACTGGGGCGAATGTTCACAATCTTAAACATGTGAGTGTTGCAATTCCGCGCAATGCCTTAATTGTGGTTACAGGTGTCAGCGGATCAGGCAAGAGCTCGCTCGCGTTTGACACACTGTATGCTGAAGGTCAACGCCGGTTTGTGGAATCGCTCAGTGCATACGCACGTCAATTTCTCGATAGAATGGCTCGTCCAGATGTAGAGCAAATCACCGGAATACCTCCTGCGATCGCAATTGAGCAAAAGACGATTTCGAAGAATCCCCGCTCTACGGTCGGTACGACAACAGAGGTGTACGACTACTTGCGCTTGCTTTTTGGACGAATCGGACAAACCCATTGCGCCTCGTGCAATGAGGTTGTTCGCAAGGACAATCCCACAGCTGTAGCTGACCTCTTGGCTAAGCGCACAGACGCAAGACTCCTGGTACTTTTCCCAATTGCACACCACGATAATCAGGGACCTGAAGCTGAACTGCGCAACATCCTAGAGAAAGGTTTTGTGCGTCTGTGGAATTCCGAACAGAATGAAATGGTTGACCTCGATGAGTCAAGTCTACACACTATAGCCGAACAAATCCAAGATTATCGAGTTGTCGCAGATAGGTTGGTTATTCGGGAAGATTCAGAAACTCATGCGCGCGTTGCAGAGGCTGTTGAGGTTGCTTTTGCCGAGGGCAATGGCAAGTGTAGTGTGTACGACATGGCCGATTCAACGACTGCTCATTTTAGCACTATTTACGAGTGTGCAAGTTGTGGTATCGAATATGATGAACCCGAACCTAGATTGTTTTCATTCAACAATCCGCGTGGTGCATGCCCAGAGTGCCAAGGTTTTGGAAGAATAATCGGAATCGACGAAGAATTGGTGTTTCCCGATCTTGATACCACATTGAGTAATCCGAAGAGTATTGCGCCGTTTTCCACCCCAAAGCAC
>JAUHYX010000111.1 GCA_030426285.1 bacterium | reverse complement strand
GAATACACATTGCATGTTACTGACGAAATAGACCAAACAGCTAGCTCGCAAGTTGCACAACTAAGGCTAACACGTTTGAGCATGCAGGAGCGAGTGGCAACTCAGCGCGCAGCGTTTTCCGTTGAAAACTACGCGTTGCTCTTGTTTGATTTTAATGACGTGCGCCTCAACAATTCCAACCGTGAAATCATCGATTTCATAAAGGGACGCATGAATGAGAAGGCAGAGCTCACAATTGTAGGAGCGACTGACAGTCTTGGTGAGGCCGAGTGGAACGCTACACTGTCAGAACGGAGAGCAAATGCGGTGGCAGACTTATTCAAAGGCGTGCCAACAGAGGTTGTCGGGGCGGGTGAGGACACAAGAACGTATCCCAATGATTTGCCTGAAGGACGAATCTATAGCCGTACGGTTTTCATAACTGTACGCAATCCGATTCAGCCCTGATGAGTGCTTGATAATCCGGCAATAGCCATCCTTTTTGCGGATTTGTATATCTTGCGGCTTGTCAACGTCAACAAATCACTCGACACATCACATGCCGCATCTCAGGGTATTACTTGTAGACGACCACAAGCTTGTGCGCGATGGAATTCGCTATTACATCGAAGATGATGAGAATTTCAGCATCGTGGCCGAAGCTTCAAGTGGCGAACAAGCGCTGGAAATAGTTCAACCAGGCATGGTAGATGTTGCGCTCGTTGACATAAACATGACTGGCATGGATGGTATTGCCTGTACGCAGAAATTATTGGCGCTCGACGCGAATATCAAAGTGCTGGCACTCAGCATGTTGAACGAAAGCGCTTCAATACGCGGTATGCTCGACTCCGGTGCCAAAGGCTATGTCTTAAAAAGCGCCGGCCCCGAAGAAATCAAAAAAGCCCTGACAATTGTGCACGGGGGTGGAACCTACTACTCACCCGAGGTCACAGAAACCGTCATGAATAGCCTTGCTGCTGGCAAAGAAAAGGATGCTAAAGCCGGCGTGTTGTCGACTCGTGAGATAGAGGTACTGAACTTGATTGTAAAGGAGTACTCCAATCAAGAAATAGCAGACACCCTGTTTATTAGTCCGCGCACAGTGGATGCTCACAAACGCAATTTGCTTGAAAAGACCGGTTCAAAGAATGTTGCCGGACTCGTGATGTTTGCGGTCAAGCACAATCTCGTGTAACCCCCTTCACACCCCTTCTATTGCCTGTAGGTAATTTCCCTATACTTCAAATTAGGTAGTCTCTCTATAGACTGACATAGACTGTAGCCGTATTTTTGTATCAGTTCTTTGATAGAACAGAGAGGCAAGAAGTTAAAGGCATGCAGGCGGAAGCAATCGGGATGAGAGAATGTAAGACGGTATTGATTGTTGACGACGACGAGATTAGCACGAGAATCGCTCAAGTGCTCCTAGAAAGGGATGGGAATTATCGGTTGTTGCCGACCTGCATTAACGGCAGGCAGGCAATCCGGTACCTCAGTTCGGTAGGTGAGACCGGAAATGAGATACCGGATGTGCTACTGCTGGATTTGGATATGCCAATCATGGATGGTCTCCAGTTTCTTCAAGAGTTTGAAGATCTAAAGCCTTCTCTGAGTAAGACGCCCAGAGTATATGTTGTTACGGGGTCAGAAAATGAACAAGTACTTCAGCAAGTAAAGCTGAATAGAAATATCGAGGAAGTATTCCTCAAACCATTGGATAGGAACCACACCGCCGTTATCTCCAACGCGGCGGATCCGGTAGCAAGTTAGGGCTCCTGATACCGGAACAGAGTTGGGCGCGGTTACCCCTACATACCTTGTGTTAGGCTGGTTGTAAGGAAGACGTTGACAGATCGGGTAACCGCGCTTTTTTTCTCCCTCGCTGCATATACTCCACTTAAAACACTCCACTTTACAATTACATTACTTTTCGGTAGATTCTCTGTGATGTTGTAACGAGCCCAAACAACGGAGAATTGAGATGAAACCTTTTAAGCACTTGCTTGCTACTGCTGCTTTATGTGTTCTTTCCATGACAGTGGTGACCGCACAGACATTGGTCAGCGAAAAACCCCAAAACCGAACGGTTGTTCTAGAAGAATTTACGGGAATCCATTGCGGATACTGTCCTGACGGACATGCTATCGCGAAGGACATCCAAGAATCGTATCCTGGTGATGTTGTCCTCATTAATGTTCATGCTGGCTTTTACGCCAATCCAAATGCAGGTGAGCCTGACTTCAGAACGCAGTGGGGAGACGCGCTAGCAAATTGGTCAGAATTGTCGGGATATCCGGCAGGTATGGTAAATCGGCATTTGTTTGGTGGCCAAACTGTCCGTGGTATGGGACGTGCTGCCTGGCCAGCCGCAGCCGAAGAAATTATTGCCATGGAGAGTCCGTGCAATGTAGGAATGAAGTCAGAATTTGATCCAGAGTCTCGCGAGGTTACCATTACTGTTGAGGTGTATTACACTGACAACACGTTCCCAATGGAAAACACCTTAAATGTTGTAATCACCGAAAGTGGTGTCATTGGCTACCAATCCGGAGATGCGCAAGGACAACAGGGAAACTACACGCACAACCATATCATGCGTGCCATGGTAACCGGTCAGTGGGGTGAGTCATTTTCCCATGAAGGTGCCGGAACAAAAGTTGTGAAGGAATATGTGTATACTCTTCCTGAGGCTTGGGATGCAGAAAATTGCAATGTTGCAGCCTATGTTTCCCAAGGTCAAGCTGAAGTGTATTCTGGTGCGGAAGTTGAACTAGTGGGGGGAGCCACGACAATTATTGCTGATGCTACTGTTCAAGGAGAAAAGGATGTTGTGATTGAAGATGCTCATGTGACTTCAGTTTCTGTTACAGGACTTGTTCCAGGCACATCGCAGTACAAACTCGAGTTGCTTGGAACGGTTCCGGCTGACTGGAGTACTGAAATGAGTGTCAATGGTGAATCCAGCACACAAGATCTCATTGTAGAAATGGCAGAAGGAGAAAGCATGGATGTCAGTATTACCATGGTTCCTGCAAGCCCAGGCGTTGCCGAGGTAATTGTGAAGTGCACTTCGATAGATATGCCAGAAGCCGAATCACAATACGTGCTGCTGTCGGCTTTTCGTCCATCGTCTGAAATTCTCATCAATCACGTTGATGCGGGAAATTGGGGCGACATGTACATGCAAGCTCTTGAGAATGCTGGTGCAACTTCTGTTGTGAGTCTCACCAACGAACAGATGAATAAGTTTGTTGATGCCTCGACAATACTGTCAAGCGTCGACAATATTTATTACAATGTCTCTTGGTCATTTCCAGCATTTACCGACCCCTTAACCTCCTGGCTCATGAACCAAATGGATGCTGGTTCCAACCTGTTTATTGCTGGTCAGGACATTGGCTGGGATGTGAAATCTGGTCATGAAGCTGCGCACGGTACTCAGTTGCAAAGTGACTTCTATTCCAACTATTTGCATGCTGAATATTTGGGAGATGGCGACAATACAACCATGACTGCCACATTCACAGACCCGGTATTGAAATACAATGAAGTAGGCATGGCGTTTCTAAAAGATGCTCACAACGGCAACATGTATCCTGAACAACTCGCTACAACTGCAATGTCACATGAAGTGTTCAAGTACGATGCAAACAATGTCACAGGTGGTGTTTATGCGCAAGTAGGCGACTACAAAGTGGTGTATTTGGGTGTTGGCTTGGAACAGTTTACCAATGTTGAGCAAGCTAATACAGTGATGAACATTACGAGAGATTGGTTCACAGGAGTGATTTCGAGTGTTGAGTTGGACAATGCATTTGATGCACTGTTTAGTAGCACAACATACCCAAACCCAGTGGTTGAAACACTGAATATTGACATTGCTGGAAATGTAAGTTCACAAGCTCAAATTCAGATTTCAGATGTTCGAGGTAGCCTTGTCAGTGAGCTGAGCGTTGACGTGAGTTCAAGTGAGATCCATGTTCCTGTTGCGCATTTGCAGGCCGGAGCGTATAGCTGGACGGTTGTTGCGAACGGAACAGTCATCGCAGGCGGCAGGTTTGTGAAAAAGTAAACTCAATGGTGGTGTGAAACAGCAGGGGGCTTAGCGCTCCCTGCAGCCACCACAATTGCTCGCAGGCGCAATCACAAGTAGGTCGCCCGACTTTGTCTCACGTGAACCAAGTGAATCGTTGGGACTGTATTCGAAGTCCTGCGTGAGATTGTACATGCCAAAATCTTCGTCTCGGCTTGAGTACAGCCCGATTGAGTTTGCCATGATCGGCATAAGCGTGCTCAACTGCACTTCATTATCAGCTACAACTCGGGTGATCTCGCCGGAAAAAGCCTTACACAACATTATTTCCATGATGTCTCATCCTTGCAAATACGTTCCGTTAAATGAACCAAAGCGGACTGAATTGTTTCCCATTCATCTGATTCCACCAATAACGACTCAGTTGCCACAAGATTTGTGGCTTCGCGAATGTTGTACAAATCTACTCGCACTTCAATTCCTTCTAAGGTAGCCTTCACTTCTCCTGAAACGTAATACCCTACGCCGTATTTGCGCAATTCTTGAATTTCGACATTTGAAGCGCCAGTGTAATTCTCCAGCATATAATAACCTTGCTTAGCCAACATGCTGTCACGTGTATCAACATCTACAACGACGAGACGACCAACATTGCTCATAGACTTCGTTGCTTCAACAACAGCGCTGTAAGAATTCAATATCTTCTTAGTGAAGATTTCGGCGTTCTGCGTTCTTTCGTTGGCAACAAATGAAAAACCACCGCATACGACAACTGGTTGACTCGTTTGTCCGGCCGAAATCGAGGAGTCTGGAAGTGCGGCCAAACTGTTGGCCACTGCTTGTAGAATCGTTGGATCGGCCACAAACTGACCTGTATTCTTGTCCCTATATCGCAACACTCCAAATCCAGACGCTTCGATAGCTGAATCTGGCTTGTTAGCATACACGAGCTTAGCGTCTGCTCGGAGGAGATTCTCTATCCTGTCAAACGAAAAGAAGAGCAACCGAGAGGCGTGAGCCTTTTGTGCAATGGCTAGTACGCTGGCATCGTCACCATCAGCTCTCAGTACCTCTGCCAGGGAATCTCGCTGGATCATATGAACGAAGCTCGACGGGATGTGCGGCGCTAAAAACTGTACGGCAGCATCCACCTTCGTTTCTGAAATCAGACCCTGTGCTGCCGCGGTTGAACGCACCGGTGCAACTAATACTGTGTTTGTAGACTCAGGTACTGTATCGTCTGAACAAGCTACTGCAATCGCAGAAGCGCAAACCAAAACAACAATTCGAATTGCGATATTCATTGCTAAAGGGTGTCTCTGTGAGAATTTGAAGTGGCGCAATCTACAAAAAGTACGTAGTATGTGTCGAAACATCAGCAATAGTACACATTCATTTGACGTGTTTTGGGTTAAAAATTGAGCTCTTCCGCAGACACATGAATCATGTTCGCACTATATTGATCACGCCATTTTTGTGCGCATGCCTTGCGTTGACAATCATGTTAGTTGGTGCATGCCAAACCGATGTTCGAGTGCCTGGCGAACGACAGCATGAATTGACAAGAACAACACCCACAGTATTTATGAAGGGCGTCAACATCGCGGATAATTTTCCCGATTATACATCCCCTCAATGCGTGATGCTTACTCGCGAACTACGCGATTCCGGCTTGAATTGGGTGGCTATTACTCCCTGTGGTAGTATTTCTTCCCCGACATCAACAGACGTGTATTGGAGTTCTTGGGCTAGTAGAGACTACAAGAACGCCATACAGCTAGCGAGAGCGGAATCGATGAATGTGTTTCTGAAGCCTTACCTGTTTTCAGGAGACTTTTTTCGCAATGGCACGTGGACGGGGTCTATTCGTTTTGAAGACTCTGCAGATATCGAGCGGTGGTTTGAAAGCTATACATCGTTCATTGTAGACAATGCTCGCTTTGCTGAAGCCGGAGGAGCAGAAATGCTAGCTGTAGGCATGGAGCTGCCCGGCATGACATTTCACACATCAAAATGGCGCAGGCTCATTGATACAGTACGCAACCACTACAGCGGCTTGCTCACGTATTGCGCGCATGGCGCTTCCGAAGCCGCACGCATAGAATTCTGGGACGAACTTGACGTAGTTTGCGTCAACGTATATCCAACGCTATCCGAACAACACGACCCTCACGATAGTGTTTTGGTTGAAGGTTGGGAAGCTGTGTTACCGGAGCTCCGATCGCTGAGCAACACACTCAACAAGCAAATAGTGTTGTCTGAACTCGGCTTTCGCAGTGTCGAACGCGCGGCCTACAAACCGTGGGAGTGGGCTGAACACAGCGACCGAACAGCAAATGCTGAAGCGCAGCGCAGAGCCTATGCTGCGACGGCCACAGCTTTGTACGATGAGTCTTGGTTAGGAGGAGTGTTTTGGTGGAAAGTATTCACTTCGCCTCCACCAGATCCACACACAGATGTTTCCTTTACGCCGCAGAACAAACCGGCGTTTGAGCAAATGATTCGCGACTTTCGCCGCAGATAAGTTTTGTTCGCACTTAGCATGCAGGTAAATTTGTACTCCACAGTATTGATTTGGAAGCACATGAATACCACGATAAATAGCTCACATGTACTGCGTCTCGTTGAGTGGGCGCTACAAGAAGATATAGATACAGGAGACATCACCTCCGAGAGCACGATCAAGGCTGACCAACAGTCTACGGCCCGCTTTGTAGCAAAGTCGGATGGCGTACTGTGTGGTATGCCCATTGTTGACCTTGTGTGCCGATGCGTAGACGATGCCATTTTACTCGAAGTGTTGGTTGAAGAAGGCCAGCAAGTTGATGCTGGTACAACTGTAGCAACATTGAGTGGACCAACACGCAGTATTCTAGCAGCAGAACGAACCGCTCTTAACTTTTTGCAACGCATGTCGGGCATTGCAACAACATCTTGGCGGTACACGCAAGCAATAGAAGGAACTGGTGCAACGGTTCTCGATACCCGCAAGACGCTTCCTGCATTTCGCATCCTCGATAAGTATGCAGTTAAAACGGGCGGCGCTTCGAATCACAGATTTGGGTTGTTTGACATGGTGCTGATTAAAGACAACCATATCGATGCCGCTGGCTCTATCACCACTGCAGTAAAGGCATGTGTTGAGAATCTCGATGTTGATGTTCAGATTGAAGTCGAGACCAGAAATCTTGAGGAAGTCCGAGAAGCACTTTCGTGCCCCGGTGTTACTCGTATTATGTTCGACAATTTTACCCCCGAGCTCATGCGCACGGCTGTTGAACTCGTAGGCGGCAAGGTAGAAACTGAAGCGTCAGGAAACATTACCCTAGCAACGATTCGCGAGTATGCAGAAACCGGTGTGCAATTCATTTCAAGTGGTGCACTTACACATTCTGTAAAAGCAATGGATATTTCGCTGAGGTTTGACTCGTGAGCACATTCACAAAATTGTCGCTTACACTCTTAGTACTTGGAGCGTCAGTGTGGTTGGGCAGTAATCTAACACGGATGACGATGTTGTACAGCCTGTTTGATGCTGGGACTATTGACTGGATTGTCGGTCTTACAGAACAGCAGATTATCACCACAGCAAGCCTCTTTGCCAATACAACATTTTATGCATCAATTGCATATACACTTTTTATCGCTGGATTGGTGTGCACTGCGATTTCATTGCGGTCCCAATGGAAACAGCACGGATGGATTGTTGTTGCTTGTATTCTCGTTTTGCTGTATGTGCCAGTAGAAGTGTATTTGCAGTACATCGACTACGATATGCTCAAAGGTATAGAAAACGGTGCTTCGCTTGAACACATCAAGGAGAGTGTGCTTACACGTGTCAAAGGTGCAGGCTTGTACTCCGGACTTTCACTGCTCTCGTATGTTTCCGCGGCAATTGTATGTGTATGGCAACCCTTAAAAATGAAAGGCAATGCATGAAAGCTGACAAGATGCTTGAAGCACTCAAAGCAGTAGCGACAGAATTGGGTGTTAAGATTCGCTTTGAACGCGGACAATTCAGTGGCGGTTATTGTGTGCTTCAAGACAAGAAAATAATTGTGTTGAATGGCAAATTGCCCGTAGAAGCCAAAGCAGCCATTCTCGCTCGCAGTTTGGGTGAGTTTGATGTGACTACAGTAGATATGAAGAACGAAGTGCGCGATTACATTGACGAAGAACTCATTCGCTCTGAAGCCAGACGAAAAGAAAAGCAAGCCGACGACCTTGTGTTTGAACCGGGATCATTGAATGAAAAGTCTGAATAGAGTTGATGCCGATATCATCGTAATTGGCGGAGGTATTGTGGGCTTGGCTACAGCCCATGCAATTCTCCAGCACAATCGCGAAGTGTCACTCATTTTGTGTGAAAAGGAATCCGAAGTAGGGCAGCATCAGTCTGGTCACAATTCCGGTGTTGTACACAGCGGGTTGTACTACAAACCAGGCTCTCTTAAAGCTGTCAACTGTCGCAAAGGACGCGCTCAACTGATTGAGTTCTGCGAGCGCTATGATGTCGATATTGACATGTGTGGCAAGGTGGTTGTTGCTGTTGACGATGCCAACACGCGTGGTTCAGAGGTAGGTTCAGAAGTGGAAAGGCTTAACGTGTTGCACGAGAGAGCCCAAGCCAATGGTGTGAACGCTCGAATGATCTCAAAAGAGGAATTGCGAGAGCTAGAACCACACTGTGTAGGCGACGCAGCATTGCATGTTCCTGATGCCGGAATCGTTGACTACAAAGGAGTGTGCAGAACGCTCAGAACGCGCATTCAGGAAATGGGTGGTGAAATTGTCACCGGCACCGAAATTGTGAAGGTCGATACAATTCCCAACGGCTTGCTCTTGCGCTTCAAAGAAGGTGGCTTTACGTGCAAGAATCTCATCAATTGCGCCGGATTGTACAGCGACGAATTAGCCGCAATGTGCGGAGTTCACAGCCCAATTCGCATCATCCCATTTCGCGGAGAGTATTACGAACTCCGCAACAGCGCAGAGCACAAATGTTCCAATCTCATCTACCCAGTTCCAGATCCACGTTATCCATTTTTAGGAGTGCACTTTACGCGCATGATTCACGGAGGTGTCGAGTGTGGCCCCAATGCAGTGTTTGCATTCGCTAAGGAAGGATATGAAAAATCAGATGTGAACGTTTCTGAACTGATGTCGAGCTTGGCATGGCCCGGAACCCGAGCCCTGTTTCGCAAGCACTGGCAAACCGGAGTATCGGAGATTCGCAGGTCAATGAGCAAACAACTGTTCTGCGACTCATTGCGCAAGCTCGTTCCAAGCGTGGAATTGGAGGACCTCGTGCCTGGAAATTCCGGCGTGCGTGCGCAGGCAGTACTGCGCGATGGTTCAATGGCCCACGATTTTGTCATTGAGTCCACCCACAACACCATCCATGTTCTCAATGCACCATCACCCGCCGCCACAAGCAGTCTTTCAATTGGCGAGCACATAGCACAATTGTACGCACAACAAAGTGAACGGTTGTAGTGGCTACTCTCATCTACAAACTTGAGCAGACTTGTGCAGGCTGGAATGGCAAAGAAACCGCATCATTGCTTGAAGCCTATGCTGAGGCACAGGCCAACTCTGAATTTGTGGATATTCTGATAGAACTGGCGCACACCGAGTCAAATGTCGTGCCCGCGACGTGGTTACTTAAGCATTGGTGCGACGAAGGAAACGCGTTGACTCAAGTGCAACAAGTCGCAATCGTCGAGCTATTGGACCATTCAATGGCTTGGGAGGCTGTACTTCACATCTTGCAGATCCTACCATGCATTTCTGTACCGGAGGGTCGCGCAGAGCATGTTGCCGACCAATTGCGAGCCTTGCTACATCACTCCAACAAATTTGTTCGAGCGTGGACGATAAACGGTTTTGATGTTCTAGCACAGCAACATCGCAACTATGACGATGAGGCAGAACTTGTCCTCAGAAACGCCGAACATTCAGAAGCAGCTTCTATTCGAGCGCGCGTTCGCAAAATCCTCAAGAGTCGATCTCAACGCGGCTAAAAGAGTATCGTCTCTTTTGCGTATCTTTGCATTCTGTTCAATTTCGAAAATTCGTGATAAAAAGGGCGTTTCATGGAATCTAAAGCCACAAACATTGTCTGGCATGAAGGGTATGTTGCAAGTACCGATTTTGAAAAACACACGGGACACAAGGGAGCCGTTTTGTGGTTCACTGGTCTTAGCGGTTCCGGAAAGTCAACCATTGCACGCGAAGTAGAGTGGCGTTTGCATGAAATGGGCAAGCAGGTGTTTGTGTTAGACGGCGACAACATTCGTCACGGGCTCAACAAGGACCTCGGCTTTTCTCCAGAAGACAGAATGGAAAACATTCGTCGTATTGGTGAAGTAGCCAAGCTGTTCCGCGACAGTGGTACAATTGTTCTCACTGCGTTTATTAGCCCATATACAAGTGATAGAGATATCGCGCGCAATTTGCTTCCTGAGGGCGAGTTCCACGAAGTGCATGTGGACTGTGATGTAGATGAATGTATTAAGCGCGATCCAAAAGGCTTGTACAAGAAAGCACTAGATGGCGAGATCCCATCGTTCACTGGAATCTCAGCTCCGTATGAAGCACCTGAAAAACCAGAATTGGTTGTCAACACAGCAGAAAATGATTTGGCTGCATGTGTTGATCAAGTGCTCGAACATTTGAAAACTTCTGGCGTACTGTAATCGCAGTCGAGGCTAATAGTGATTAGCATATGGACTTCTCCTTTTGGTACACACTGACACTTATTGTCCTTATGACAATTGCTCTGATCCGCGAAGTAGCTGGGCCAGATGTCATTGTATTTGGGACATTGTTATTGTGTGCAATTGGCGGTGTTGTAACAATTGAAGATGCTTTTCACGGGTTTGCCAATCAAGGAATGTTGACAGTAGCGCTGCTGTTTGTAGTAGCAGCAGCGCTTCAGTCTACCGGCATTACCCATCTTTTTATTCCCTGGATTTTCGGTTCAAAAGTCAGATCCGAATCTGCACAAGTACTCCGCATGATGGCACCTGTATCGCTGTTTTCGGCGTTTACAAATAACACGTCAATCGTAGCGGTAATGATCCCTGTTGTGAAGCTTTGGGCGCGCAATTCCGGACGCAGTGCTTCTCGCTATTTATTACCTCTCTCATACGCCGCCATCGCAGG
>JAUHYX010000110.1 GCA_030426285.1 bacterium | reverse complement strand
CACTGATATGTTTTACAAGAAAGTTTCTGCTTTCTCTTACTCCTTCTTTGAACTGCACAGCAACTCCGAGCACATTCACAATCTCATTAACATACGTTCCTCCCAACCGCAGCGCACGCGTCATCTAGTCGTTTCTTTGGTCTGCGAGATTGGCAATTTTTGTGGTTTCTCTATTGTAGAACCACAGCCATCCTTGTACAAACGCATGCAGCACATACTCGCGGTCAGTTAACTCATTTCCGTAGTACGAATCAGCCTCTTCAAGGAGTTCTTCGACCTTTGAGTTGTTTTTTCCAAGATTTTCCTTAGCCTGAAGTAGTATCTCTATTGAAGCAGACATAGTCTGATATCCGATATGACTTGTTTCTAAGACCGAAAAAACGACAATTACAACCGGTTTTACAAATCGTATTGTATTGAACAGATTCGCAAAAAAAAACCTTGTTTGAACATAGCTGTTCGTTTATTTTTGCGGCTATTCAGAATAACAACAACGTTAAGCGTGCCTCAAACGGCTCGCAAACAGAGGTTAACACCATGATTTGGACTCCAGAGCTTGCCTCGTTTCTAGAGGATGCTCCATTCCCAGCTTACAAAGAAGAACTCATTGACTTTTGTGAGCGTACTGGTGCCCCATTGCAGGTTCTCGACAACTTGATGGAAATCGAGGATGAAGAAGCAATTTTTGAGGGTATCGAAGATATTTGGCCTGAATACATTAATCAGGACGACACCTTCTACTTCGACGAAGAAGAAGAAGACTACTATTAAGAACAGTTGCGAAGCGCTTCTGCTACCGTCCTCTTGCACGTGACACTAGCTCTGTTCTTGGTTTTTCAGAGTTCTCGTGCCGAAGACACCCCCTTGGGTGCCGACCCTGAGGATTATAGAATTGATCGAATTGTCTTCACCACAGATAGTATTCCGACCCAAGGTCTAGAGTCAATAATCCAAACCCGAGCGACCTCTCTTCTTATAACAGATGAGATCATTGAGTTTTATGCAAAGAATGTCCTCTCCCGTAGCCATTATCCCGAATGGCTGAGGCAAAAGATGCGTGGCCACCTTGAGGATATTGAAGCGCAGTTTCAATATTATGTAGAAGACAGGGCCAACGAAGATTGTGAAGAACTGCGGCTGTACCTATCAGAACTAGGTTTTCACAATGCTGTAGTCACACACACGTTCCATTTCACGGGTCTCCAAGCACATACGTTGGAATTTGTGTTGCGTGAAGGCAAACAAACCAACTTGTCGGCATTGGTGTACATCGGCTTGGATTCCGTGGATCGTCAAACCAAACAACTGCTGGAAGAATCACGGACCGTAGAGCTCAATCAGCCATACAATGAAATCAACATTGTGAGGCAGAGCGACGGATTCATTAAGATTCTACGAGATCGCGGCTACTACTATTCTTCATATTCAAATGCACCGCCTTTCAAACGATCGCACTATAAAGAACGTAACACCGATAGTGTAACAGTTTGGATTCGGTCTGGTCCGCGCGTGAAAATCGCCAATATTCACATGGTGGATTCAACAACAGACCAAATATCGGTGTCGACAAACACGCGTCGTAAGATGTTGTCTTTCTCCGAGGGAGATTGGTATGACGAGAGCAAGGTGCGTCACAGCCAACGCGAGCTTCTAGGGTTAGGAACATTTGAAATCGTCAGCATCGATACGACAAGTCTTTGGCAACCCATGACGGACTCCACCATCAATTTGCTCGTTTACACGAAGTCCCGTCAAAATGGTGCATTTGGCTTGGCACCGCTAGTGAACAAGAACCTAGGCGAAGATGTGTGGAACCTTGGTGCTGAAGCCTATATTTCTCATCAAAACCTGTTTGCAGGTGCCCAGCGTGGACGGCTGTTTATTCGCGGTACAGTGCAGGATATCAATCGTTTTGTGACATCTGGTCGCACGGAGCTAGAGGGTCAAATTGGTTTTGATTTCTCTCAGCCGTACTTAACCCGTATTTTTGGTCATCGGGTTGACCAGAGCCTGCAAATGCGCTATCGATTGAACCGGACATCGTCAACTCTGACTGACGATCCGATCACATTTTCACAATTGATTTCGCGATTGAATTTCACATTGCGTCTAGCCGACAAGGTATTTATCAACCGAATCTCTCCGTATTTCATCGGTACGTTTGGTACTCCTGATATTCCAGAAGATGTCCAACTTGAGTTTTCCTCAGCATACCCTATGCGGAGTCTGGCTGATCAGCTGTTTCAGTTTGGATTTGTGTTTGGAGGTGACCATCGCGACCATCCATTCTTAACAACTCAAGGGAACTACTTGAACGGCAGCTTGGATTACGGTTTTCTTACCGCGGCAAACCCCGATGTTCGCAGTGCCCGTTTTGCCCGAATCAATGCGGCAGCAGCCCAATTCATAAAACTGAACAAGACAGATGTGTTTGGCATGAAATTCAAACTCGGGCATATCTGGTGGAGTACAAGCTCTGTATTCCTCCCCGAAGAGGTCGTGTATCAAGCCGGCGGAGGTAATTCGAACCGCGCTTGGAGTTATCGCGAGTTGCGCTCTTCACCCCTGAGCGATACGCTTGCAGGGGCGGCCAAAGAACTTCACGAACAACTTGGCAATGGTACGATTGTAGAAGCTTCGTTTGAATATCGCTGGAAATTCATGCAGCAAGTAAAGGCAGAAAATTTTTGGTCTTCTCAGCTCTCGCGATTGGGCATCACCGGCTTTATTGACATCGGTAATGTTGCGAATAGCTTCGACAATGCCGATGCTTATGACAATGATCTCTTGGCCGGCATGACTGATGTTCTCAACAATGCAGCAGTGTCTACCGGCTTGGGGTTGCGATACGACACTCCCGTTGGTCCGTTTAGAGTCGACCTTGCTTGGAAATTCTATGATCCGCACAATGCAGGTGGGCAGCAGTTTTTGTGGCAAAGCAAGCGCTACTCACCCGAAATAAGTGTGGGCCTAGGTCACGCTTTCTAAAGCGGCCCTAAACCCACGAGTCTTTTGATCGAATGTTTGTACCAACGCGCCTATTTAGCTGGCAACACTTGTCCCTTCACTTCGCCAAACCCAACGCGATTCTTCCCTTCTCCACTGTGTCCACGCATGATCACTGTGTCACCATCTTGGATAAATTTGCGCTCTGATCCATCAGGCATTGGAAGAGTTTTTGAGCCGGCCCATGAAAGCTCCAACATCGATCCAAATGAGTCTTCTGTAGGACCCGATATTGTCCCTGAAGCATACATATCACCAACATTGATATTACAACCATTAGAGGCTTGGTGGGCCAACTGTTGCAGCATGTTCCAATACATATACTTGTAGTTGGAAGAACACACTTTGGCCTCGTCGTGCGAACCGTCAGGTTTGATACTCACTTCGAGATTTATGTCGTAATTGGCATTGACATCACACTCCAGATACGGCAATGGAGCGGGATCTTGCTTTGGTCCTTGCGTTCTAAAAGGCTCTAACGCGTCCATGGTGACCACCCAAGGAGAAACAGACGAAGCAAAGCTCTTTCCCAAGTACGGTCCCAAAGGAACATATTCCCATTTTTGAATGTCTCTTGCACTCCAGTCGTTAAACAGCACCATACCAAAAATGTGCTCTTCAGCATCTTTTGGTGTGAGCGTTTCGCCGAGCGTGGTTGGCTTGCATGTCACAAATGCCATTTCTAATTCAAAGTCGAGCGTGCGACACGGTCCAAAAGTAGGTGCGTCTTCGGTTGGCAATTTTCGCTGTCCATTTGGACGGCGTACTGGCGTACCACTCACAACAATAGAACTAGCTCGGCCGTGGTACCCTACGGGAATGTACTTCCAGTTTGGCAACAGTGCATTGTCCGGATCTCTAAACATTTTACCAACATTCGTTGCGTGCTCAATACTGCTGTAGAAGTCAGTGTAATCACCAACGTTAACAGGCATACACATCACAACTTGATTGTCGTGACGCAGGATTTTTTCTTGCACCTCGGCGTTTGACTGCAATGCCTGGTTGTCTGCTGAGAACAATTCAATAATTCGATTGCGCACCAAACCCGCCACGCTGCGCCCCAAAGCCATAAATGGGTTCAGCACAGATGAGGCAAATATGCCCTCTGGCAAACCAAGTCCTTGCAGATACCCTTCAGATTGGAGTGCATTCAGGTCAACCACGGTATCGCCAATGCGCGTTCCAACACGCGGCCCTGCAAAAGAATCACTAAATATGCCAAAAGGGATGTTCGCTAGTGTAAAATCACTGTCTTGTGGAATTTCGATCCACGACTCTAAAGACTGTTGAGACATGTCTTCTATCCTGTTTTTCAAATTCAACCATCTGATCTCTGCTATATCGCACAAAGATATACATATATTGTCTGTTGCTCAATTTGCTGTTTCACTCAAACATAGATTACCAGGACATGTTCTCACAATTTCTTCTAGCAATGCTCGGGATTCTAGCACTTGAATCACCAACAGTTGAGCTTTCGATTCATATTGAAGCGCACTCAAAAATGCACAATGCACATGGCGCCATGCAAGAGTTTTCGGGCGCAATTCGCACGCAAGCACATGTTTCACGTAGAGATACCGCATTGAGTATAGCACTCTTAAACACAGAAACTATGCCGTCATTCGGTACCGCATACATTCCACAACCGGCTCTTTCGAATATTGAACTGCTCATGCACGAAGTTCAGCCACTTCCTTTGCGGATGTCAACCTCCCAAGTGTCTTCAGCAGATGCGCAAACGAATGCCGCCCTCATACAAACAGCAGTGCAGAGCCATTTCGCGCGCGTGGGCGATCGACAGACTGTGATTGTAGACACAACGAATATTCTCGGCCTCAATATTGTATCAACCGACACTGTCCGACCTCTAGCTCGAGAACAGATAGACACATTGCAAGGAACATATACCGCAATTTCTTGGCAGCTGCGAACTGGAGCCAGCCGCGTGCTTTTGGATTCTGCCCAACAGAAACTCCCAGCAACACTAAATATTGACCTAGTACGATCAATCAATGGTCGGACTCTGTTTAACGCCGCAGGCATTCCAACCTTCACGCAACTCTCAGGCACGGAAAACTGGAACATGTCGTTTGTTAAGGCTGATGGTTCAACAATGGACGGAGCCACCGCAACAACCAAGTACACTATGAACATCGAACAACTACCACATCCCGATGAAGATTAAGCTACTCTTTATATGTATTGTCGCTGCTTTTACAGTCTCGTGTGGCGAAGATGAAGTTGCATCTCAACCTATTCCTAGCACAATAAGCGTAAAACAAGGCGATGTCCGCGAATACCTTATTCTCATAGAAACAGATCGCAGAGAGCTGCAAGACTCAGCGTGGCAGAAGCGCGGTAAAACAACAATTGCGGGCTTTGTTCAGGTTTCAATTGCTGCCGTGAATGACGCAGGCGCTCAAGGAATAATCTCAATGCGCGACGTGTCAGTTACAGATGAACAAGGCTCAACTGAAGCAACTATAGATCTATCCGGTAAATCAGCGGCTGTGTTCTTCCCTGCCAATGGAACTCCAGGCACAATTCTGCAAACCGATTCAGTTTCGCAGACTGACTATCGATATTTCATTCAGGCAGTTCGCACGTTGAAAGACATGAATATCTCCCTGCCTGAAACTTCTGTTGAGGTTGGCGGTACTTGGAGCTTGGCAAAGCGCGACACTGCCAATGCTCTGGGCGCAAAACGCGAAAGTGTGTACGGGTTCGAGTATACTTATGCCGAAAACAAAGACACGCTAAAGCACCGCGCAGCCGTCGTGCCATTTACTTTGGCAACCGTCGTCGACAGAGTGCTCGAGCGCGCTGAGAACGTACCAGCTATCGATATCGAATACAACAACATCAAACACTCAGGTGAGATGATTATTGATGTACAATCCGGAAGAACTCTGTCGATGAGCTCTGATTTGGACATGACCACTGCTATCAAACAGCAAACAGAAACCGGTGCCAACACACTGATTGAGAGTCGCATTGTAAATGCTGTACGGGTGGTGTTAGTGTCATATATGGACGGACTAGACAATACTACAACTGAAATACAACAAGACACGAATGCAGAGGAATAACATGAAGTTTGCAGAAATGCCGTATTCGCAACCAGATGTTGACGAAGTAGAACAACAGTTCACAGAGCAACTAAAAGCGTTTACCGACGCTGAAACTGCCGATCAACAAGTTGCCGCCTTTGAGACGATCTACTCTTCGCGTCGCGAGTTCGAAACAATGCAACAATTGGCAGCAGTGCGTCACAGCATTGACACACGCGACGAACAATACGAAACCGCAAATGCGTTTTTTGACGAGCACGGACCGCGCTATCAAGGTATTGTTACGCAGTTTTACGACGCGCTTATCAACGCCAAGTTTCGACCTGCATTGGAAGAAAAATTTGGTACTTTGCTCTTTGAAGTCGCCGAAAATGGAAAGAAAGTATTTGATCCGAAAATTCAAGAAGACTTGCAGCGGGAAAATCAACTTGTCACAGAATACAACAAGCTTGTAGCTTCTGCCGAGATTGAATTCGAAGGTGAAAAGCGAAACTTGAGCGCGCTGTATCCATTTGAATCAGGTCCAGACCGCGAGATGCGCAAAAAGGCATCCGAGGCGAAATGGGGATTTTTTGCAGAGCACGAAGAAGAGTTCGATCGCATTTATGATGATCTCGTGAAAGTTCGTCACACAATTGCTCAAAAAATGGGACATGAAAACTATGTTCCGTTTGGGTATTTACGCATGATGCGACACGACTACAATGCCGAAATGGTTCGCAATTATCGCGAAGCTATCAAAAAACACATTGTGCCAATTGCAACCAAGCTAAGGGAACGTCAACGCGAACGCCTCGGGCTTGATTCGCTTAAGTATTATGACGAGGCTTGCCGCTTCGTTTCTGGCAATGCCACCCCAAAAGGCGATCCTGAGTGGATTATCGAGAATGGTAAAAAGATGTACAAAGAACTCTCGCCTGAAACTGACGAGTTCTTTACATATATGACAAAAAATGGTCTGCTTGATTTGGTCAACAAGCCTGGCAAACAAGCCGGTGGTTACTGCACGATGTTCACGCAGTATGGCGCACCGTTTATCTTCTCGAACTTTAATGGTACAAGTGCAGATATCGACGTATTGACGCATGAGGCCGGCCACGCTTTTCAGGTGTATTCGAGTAGAACACAGCCCGTAGATGAATACTTTTGGCCAACATATGAAGCATGCGAAATCCACTCAATGAGCATGGAGTTTATCACATGGCCTTGGATGGAACTGTTCTTCAAAGAAGATACAGACAAGTACAAGTTTGCGCATTTGAGTGATTCTTTGCTCTTTTTGCCTTATGGTGTGAGTGTCGACGAGTTTCAACATTGGGTGTACGAACACCCTGAAGCCACTCCGAAAGAACGCAAAGACGCATGGCGTGCAATTGAGAAAAAGTATCTCCCATACCGCGATTACGACGGAAACGACTACCTAGAGCGCGGTGGCTTCTGGCAGCGTCAGGGTCACATTTTTGGCATGCCATTCTACTACATTGACTACACACTAGCGCAGATTTGTGCGTTCCAATTCTGGGTGCGTTCGCGCGAAGAAAGTGAAAAGGCATGGCAAGACTATCTAAACTTGTGCAAAGCAGGCGGTAGCCAAACTTTCTTACAATTGGTAGAGCTCGCCGGACTTGAGTCTCCATTCAAAGAAGGCACGGTTGAAGAAGTGGCAGGAAAAGTCACCGCTTGGTTAGATGCCATCAACGACAAGGAATTGTAGTCGATTCTGACAGATCGTCATTAAGCCGTATATTTGTAATCTTGTTTAATTCGCAGGGTATAGGGAACAGACATGGCAAAAAGAGCTGCCACAAGCAACAAAGCTACATCTCAGACATCTCGTTCACATGAACAGGTTATTGCTGACTATCGCATGGCTAATCGCAGCCGCGAAGCCAGTTATTTGGGAAGAAAAGAGGTACTCACGGGAAAAGCAAAGTTCGGAATCTTTGGAGACGGAAAAGAGCTAGCTCAACTCGCAATGGCGAGTGTGTTCCGTCACGGCGATTTCCGTGCCGGGTACTACCGCGACCAAACCTTTATGTTTGCTACAGGTATGAGTGACGTGCAAAAATTCTTCGCACAGCTTTATGCTCACACAAATGTAGAGGCAGAACCGGCTTCTGCTGGGCGCTCTATGAATGGACACTTTGGAACTCGCTCGCTCAACGATGACGGTACATGGAAAGAAATATCCAAGATGTACAATAGCAGTTCCGACGTTTCCCCCACTGCCTCGCAAATGCCGAGATTGGTTGGATTAGGCTATGCTTCAAGACTGTATCGCGAACTAGAAGACTTGCACGCTCTAACGCAGTTTTCAAACAAGGGTAACGAAGTTGCTTTTGGCACTATTGGCAATGCATCGGCGGCAGAAGGTATGTTTTGGGAAGCTATCAACGCAATTGGCGTGTTGAAAGCACCTGTCATCATGTCTATCTGGGACGATGGGTACGGCATTTCTGTTAGCAATGAGTTTCAACACACCAAGGGTGATGTCGGTGCATTGATCGAAGGATTCCGCCGTGAGAAGGACGGTTCGGGCTTTGAGATTTTCAAAGTTAAAGGGTGGGATTACTCAGCCTTGATGGACACATATGCACGGGCAGAGAAATTTGCACGTGAGGAGCATATTCCAGTCCTCATCCACGTCGTTGAAATCACGCAACCGCAAGGTCACTCAACAAGTGGTTCACACGAACGCTACAAGTCTCCAGAACGTTTGCAGTGGGAGCAAGACTTCTGCTGTTTGCGCAAAATGGAAGAATGGATGATTGCCGATAAGATTGCGTCTTCTGAGCAGATTGAAGAGTGGAAAAAAGAAGACAAGAAGCTAGTTCGCGAAAGCAAGCAAGCTGCCTGGGATGCTTTCACAGCGTCGATCCAGAGTGATATTCAGCAATCTGTTTCTCTGCTCAATGCATTGGCTTCCTCGAGCTCAAAAGGCGCTACAATTGCACCTCTAGCCAAGGAAATTCAACAACTTCGCGAGCCGGTTCGCTCGGACTTCTTGCCACTGCTCCACAAGGCTCTCCGCACGACAATTGGAGAACATTCAGATCAGCGAAATGCAATTGAAGCATTTGTGAAAGATGTGCGCGAGCGTTGCGAAGACGCATACTCTTCACATTTACACAGCGAATCAGCTGAGCGAGCAGCAGTAGTTGAGGAAGTAAAGCCGGTGTTTACAGAAAGCTCTAAGCGCATGAATGGCTTTGAGATTCTGCAACACTGTTTTGACTTTCATTTTGGCAACGACCCACGGGTGATCGCTTTTGGCGAAGACTTAGGCATGGGTGATGTGAACCAAGGTATGAAGGACATGCAACCCAAGTACGGCGACTTGCGGGTGAGTGATACAGGTATTCGCGAATGTACAATCATGGGACAAGCCATTGGCATGGCCATGCGTGGCTTGCGGCCGATAGCAGAAATTCAATATCTAGACTATGTCTTGTACGCCCTGCAACTTATGAGCGATGACCTGGCATCGTTGCAGTACCGCACAAAGGGTGGACAAAAAGCTCCTGTCATTGTACGTACACGCGGACACAGACTTGAAGGAATTTGGCACTCAGGTTCCCCAATGGGTGGTGTTATAAATCTTGTGCGCGGCATGCATGTATTGGTACCGCGAAACATGGTTCAAGCAATGGGCTTTTACAACACGCTGATGAAGTCTGACGAACCGGGAATGATTGTTGAAGTTCTCAATGGTTATCGTCTGAAAGAAACACTTCCGGACAACTACACGGAATACACCTTGCCTTTAGGTGTACCTGAAGTGTTACGTGAAGGCACAGACTGTACCCTAGTCACATATGGTGCATGTTGCCGCATAGCACAAGTTGCCGCCGACATGTTGGCAGAGCACGGCATTTCACTTGAAATTGTTGACGTGCAGTCCCTCTTACCTTTCGACGTCAACCACTCAATTGTTGAGTCGCTCAAGAAGACAAATCGCATTGTTTTTATGGATGAAGACGTGCCCGGTGGCGCCTCAGCATTCATGCTCCAACAAGTACTCGAAGTCCAAAAAGGGTATTTCCACTTGGACAGCGAACCGGTGACTCTTACCGCCAAACCACATAGACCAGCTTATGGTTCTGATGGCAACTACTTCTCAAAACCGTCTTCTGAGGACGTGTTTGACGCAGTATACAATCTGATGAACGAGGCTTCTCCAGAAGCTTATCCGCAGTTCTAGAGAACTGTTTCTCCGATATCACATTATACAAGCGCTTCAAGAAATTCTTGAGGCGCTTTCTTTTTCTATCTGAACTCAATTCAAATATGAATTGAACTCAACACTTGCTTTGTGCATGTTTCTGTGTGAAATTGTGGACTCAATCATGAAAACAAATCACGGAATACTCCATGTTATCAACAGAAATGACAAGTGGCCTTAACAATCAAATTGGTTTAGAAGGGTTTGCATCAAACTATTACTTGTCCGTCGCGTCCTGGTGTGATTTGCACGGCTTTGAAGGTGGAGCAGCATTTTTCTTTGCACAGTCAGACGAAGAACGGCAGCATATGCTCAAGGTGCTTCACTATGTAAACGAAGCCGGCGGTGAGGCAATTGTACCAAAACTCGATGCTCCACAGCACGAGTTCAGCTCTCTCAAGCAAATTTTTGAAGATGCATTAGCTCACGAAGTACGTGTAACTAAAGCCATTCATGCACTCACTGATCTTTGTTTGTCAGAGAAGGATTTCACGACATTTAGTTTCTTGCAATGGTTCATCAATGAACAACACGAAGAAGAGAACTTGTTCCGCACGATACTCGACAAGATTCACTTGGCGGGTGACGATGAGCGCGGCCTGTTCTTCGTAGACAAAGAGCTAAAATCTTTGGCTGGAACTGGCATCACATTGGAATCTGGTACTGCCGAATAAGGCTTTATTTTGGTGCTGGAGTTGCGAAATCAAATTTCAGTTCTTCAACCTTTAGCTGCAGATAGTTGAACTTGCGTCCTTCGATATCCCATTCGAAGGACGCTTCTGTAGGTACTGCAATATCATTCACATGGGTGTAGTTTTGCAGATACATAGTAAAGCGTTGGCGTATATACGCACCTTTGTAGTCGCGGTACTTGTCATCAGTCACCACGCTCT
>JAUHYX010000109.1 GCA_030426285.1 bacterium | reverse complement strand
GGTGACCTGTTCTTACCGCGAGGATCGTACCGTCTTGTTCCGGCAGACACAGTGTACATTGGTTCAGGAACGGGTGCAGGACGTTTTTTAGGAGCGCGAGTAGAATGGGCGCCAGTGGGAGCGGACATTGCACTGTCTGCCAATCTATTGTATGACAACCGTTCGAGTTCAGTAGAATCACAGTCTCCACAAGGCGAAATTCTCAACTACACCAGTGAACTCACATTGGAATATCTCGTGCTTTCACCGGAAATAGACTACAAGCTCTCGTTTCTACCAGGCTTTCGACTCACTGGAGGAATTGATGCTGAACTGAATATTGCAGCTGAGGCGGCATTTGTTCCGGTTCGCAGGGACTCTGGCAGTATCACCACAGAAGTACGGCGTGTGAGTATTGACACCGAGCCTTTGAGGATCGGGGTGAATGCTGGAATATCGGCCGACATCTTTCTGTTTGAAGCAAATCAGCGGACGCGTTTTCACTTTTCACCATTCCTTACCGGACATTTTGGTACAAATGTAACCAACGACTTTGGTTCAGATTGGAACATGGCGGTTGTCAGATTTGGGGCGAGGTTGAAGATAGGTCCAAATGCAATGGAAACGGAGATCCTGCCATTTGACCCGACTTACAAGGGGAAGGTAGTGGCAATTGCATCATTGGATGATCGATTTGACGTTGACCCCGTACAGCTTGGTCCGGTACCACAGCTGCAGGCCATTGCACTTGAAGTTCCAAATTTGGTGGTTTCTGAAGCTGAAACACCCATAGTCTTAAATCAGCCGGACATCCCAGAAATTGATCTCGACAAGTTTGACATACACTTGGGATCTCCTCCGCAGACATTCTCGAGTTACAACAGTCAGTTGCAGGTTTCGCTTCCAGAAGATGTAAGAGAGTACTTGGACGCGCTGGTAGCATGGGCGCAAGAGAACCCGTACACTGAAATTCGCATCGAAGGTCACACAGACAACTTTGGATCTCGCCAAGAAATGCAGAAAATCTCGGAAAACCGCGCCAAGGAAGCTATGAACTACCTGATAGAAAAAGGCATTCCTCGCGGCCGAATTCTCGCATCTGGACTTGGTGGTCGCCGACCAAAAGCCGACCCGAGAACACCAGAAGGTCGCCGTCAAAACCGACGTATTGAGATCATGATTGTCAACACCGGTGGCTGATCTTTCCACACTTTGAATTTTTTTTACTCTACGCATAAAAAAATTGTAACTTTAGTGATAGTGTAGTGTTCAGCTACCGGCAGAGTAATACTCCGCCCTTGTTTACAGAATTATTAGAGTAGTGCTGCTGCAAGTATAAAGCGCTTAACTAAGCGGTCTGTAAGCAATCTGAGAAAAGAAATCAATTGTAATTAACTCTGAATTTTTCATCCATCAGGAGCAATGAGGTATGAAGCGTAAACTGTTAACATGTTTAGCTTTTGTCTTTGCTTCGGGCATGCTTTTCGCGTCGGGCGACGCAGTCAACAAAAAGAGTGGCGGGAATTCCTATCCGATGCCATTCCAGATTGAAGGCGACAACCCAACAAACAGCCCAGCCATCACAACCGGTTATTATTTGGTTGACAACGATGACGAAGCTGGCGACAAATGGCGTCCGAAGATTTCCGAGACATTCGTGGACACCACGACCCAACCAGGTACGTGGTTCCGTATTACATCCGGTCCGAATCAATTCCCATTAAGTCACTGGGAAACGAATCCGAACGGACATTCTTATTTCCGCAACCCGAACAACACGAACGACTCAACAGACGACGTGTTTGCTGGGCCAATTCCAATCGGCTTTCCTTTCTACTTTAACGGTATTCGTTACGACTCTGTTTATGTAGGGTCAAATGGTATGATCGGATTGTCAAACCGTCGTTATTTTTACGATCAGAATGGTGATCGTATCATCCCAGATGGTCAGCTAACCGCATACGACGACAACCGTGACGACAACCGTCCTACTCTTGACGATCAAGGTAACCCAGATCCGTTGGCAGATGGTCTTGATGACCCTACTCCAGATGATTTTGGTTTCCGTTATATCGCCAGTGGTAACACCAGCAACATGTCTGGTGGTTTGCGCGAGTGGAATAACGATGCAAGTTTGGGCAATCTTGGCGGTTCACTTGTATACAACCAAGCACCTGTTCTCGCACCGTTGTGGGATGACCACCACTTGTCGCAGTGGAGCAGTGAGTTCAATATTCCAGAAGACTATTCACGCGTATACATTAAGCGATCTCTTTCAGCAGACCGTTTGATCATCTACTATGTGAACTTGGCACCGATTGGTGGCAAAGCAATGCCTTCAGGTGGAACAATGAACTTTGCGATGGACAACAGAGCAATGCGCATGAACATGCAGATTATGCTCGATCGTCGCGATAGCTCAGTTTCGTATACATATCGTCGCTTTAACCAGCCATTGATCATCTTTAACAACCGTCCAAACGCACCTTCATTGATTTATGCAATGAACTCAACTATTGGTGTTCACGGTTTTGCTCGCTACCCTAATGGTAGCGGTGGATGGTCGTACTACAAGCAGTACACTCAATTCGTTCACAACTCTCAGAACTCAATTACCGTTCCTGGAGTTCGCGACCCACTTCGCAACGACCTTGTTATCAAGTTCAAGCAGTGGAAAAACGTATTGCGTACGGTCGGTATTAAATACTTGGTACGCGACAAGAATACTGGCCTCTTCACGAAAGAAGTTTCTGACCCAACTGACTATGAATTGTTGATTGGTGACAACTTGCTTGGCGCAATTCAGCCAGTTGCTAAGTTCCAGAACTTGACGAACGACATTCAAGGTCCAAACGGAGTAAACTTCCAAGAGCAGGATCTTTCATTCAGAACTCGTTTCCGTATCCAGAACGAAATCATTGGACCAGATACAGTTGTATACAACCGTCAGGTGTGTGTTGACTCATTCGCACTTGCAAATTCAGATGTGTCTGGTGTACAATTGGTGAACTGGAAAGACGATGAAGTGCCATTCAACAATGCAACCATGAATGGTGTTCCACCATATGGTTTTGTTGAAGTGAAATTCCCAGCATTTGAAACAAACCAGTTTATCGAAAACCAGATCGGTCGTTTGCGCTCATATGTTATTGCTGAACCGTACAAGTGTGCATCACTTGTTGGTTACAATGACTGCTGGCCATTTGACGATACAACAAACGTTCGTTTGTTCGGTATTCGCGTGATTCGCACGCTTGATGACGACGGTTCAAACTTTGCATTCTCTCGTCGTGAGGGTAACCTTCCTTCTCCAACCACATGGGTTTCTATTGGTGCCGAGCAAGTGAATGGTGATGCAAACACATACAATCCTCCGCCGCCACGCAGCGTTGAGGAAGCAACAAACAACGAATTCCAAACTTTGGCTTCACCTGTGATTCGCCTCGACCGTTTTGACGGTGGTACTGACTTGGGACCTCCAGGACAGCGTGGTGGTGACGAATTGATCAGTTTCCCAATCGACCTCACTGGTCGCGAAAGAGCTGTTCTTTCTTTCTCTTATCAGAGAACTGGTAATCCATCTGGTTCTGAAAGCGCTCCTTACCTCGGTTTGGAAAGAGGCTGGTCTGACCAAACAACTGTTGGTCCAGAATCACGTGTTATCAACAACGGTAACCCATTCGGCGAATCTCGTCGCGGTGATGACATGTTCTTGGAATTCGCAAACCCATCAAACGATGGTTATGAGAATGTAACGAACATCGAAGACAACGGATACGGTAAGCACCCTCGTCTTGATGATCCAGGTGAGCACGTATCTAACAACCCAGCATTTACAGTATTTGGTGGTGGTGGTTTCCGTCGTGGATTCCACGAGTTGAACTTTGACTCTGCTCTCTTGAAGCAGCCAGAAGATCAAGGTTTGCGCGTGAATGTATTTGACGATGGTAAGGACTTTGACTTTACAAAGGTATTCTTGCCAATCCCAACGTACATCATGGACTCACTCACTGGTGCACCAACATTCCGTTTCCGTTTCCGTGTAGACGCGACTAACGATCAGCAAGCTCCAACATGGCCAGCTGATGACCAGGACTTCTTCTACATTGACAACGTTCGTTTGTTGTTCCCAACTGAAACACCTGACTTGGAAATGGCATCTGTAAAAGTGAAGTGGCCTTACACTGAAACGCCAGCTTCTCAGGCACAGAACCTTCCTGTAACTGTGAAGGTTTCTAACAACTCTGAAATTGCTGCAAACTCTTTTGCTGTTCAGGTTATTATTCGCCGCGAGGCAGATGTAAACTTGGATACTCTTGCAGTGTATTGCCGTTCATTGACAATTCCACAATTGCCAGCGAACACAGAGGTTGAGTTCCCACTTCCAAACTGGAACGCACAGCAAACTACTCCTGGCAAGTACATCTTGTCAGCTCGTTTGAATCAGCACATCGAAGACCCGCAACCACGTAACGATAGTACTCACGGTACATTCGACCTCGTGTTTGGTGAGACTTTTGCATATGATCCTGTAGACAATGTTGAAAACAATGTTGAAGACACTCCAAATCCTCCAGGAAAAGGTTTGAACCTTTCTGGTTACTCAATGGGTGGATCTGCTTGGTCTCAGATCTTTGAAACAGGTGCAGACGGTGGTAACTCTTCTGGTCAGATCGCAATGAAGTTTACATTGCAGACTCAGGACACTATCCAAGGTTTCCAGGCATACTTCGCCGGATTGAACGCCGATATCTTGAACATCCGTTTCGCGGTGTACGAAGATCAAGGTGGCAGCCCAGGTGCAGAAATTCCAGGAACGCTTGTGTACAAGCAGCGTGGTTGGGATGAGAAGGATGATCGTTCAGATTTGACTGGGCGAGCTTACTTCGACGAGTATACTACATACTTGCTTCCGTCGCCTGTCACATTGCAGCCAGGTGATTACTGGATCGCAGTTGCGCAGCTCGGTTCTGAAGGTTTTGAACTCGGTGCATCAAAAGCCCGTATGGGTATGGTTGTTACTGACTTCAACACGCAACCTCCAATGTGGGGTGCTGGTGGATTCCACATCCTTGCAGACAAGAACTTGCGTCGTAAGAACAATCAAGGTCAATTGATTAACCAACGTCTGTTTGCGTATCAGAACACAGTGGACCGCGGACAATGGACTGACTTTACGCCAACTCAAGGTAACCCAGGATATGCACACTTGCCACACAATGGTCTTTCTGCGGGTGAACAGACATTCTCCCGTGGATCTTGGATTCCATTGTTGCGCGCATACTTTGGTGAGCGTAGCTTCGCAAATCCACCGATCTACACAGATTGGGAAATTTGTGAGCTGTTCGAACCTGTAACTATTGCTGACTTTGCCGGTCAAGCTCGTCCACCACACGGTATCGAGTTGTTCTGGGAAACGAAGTCTGAGCAAGAAAATGCAGGATTCTACGTAGCTCGTCGTGTACTTGGTACTTCTAACTGGTCAGATGTTGAGTTTGTTGAGGGTGCAGGTAACTCTAACTCTCCACTTACTTACTCTGTTCTCGATGCAGAAGTTGAGAAAGGAACAACGTATGAATACCACTTGAGAATGGTTGACTACGATGGAACTACTTCTCACTCAGGAACTATCCAAGTGAAGTACGATTTCTCTGGTGAAGTTACATTGTTGCCGAACCAACCAAACCCATTCAATGAGGAAACTACTCTTCGCTTTGCAATGTCTCAACAAGACTTCGTGAAGTTGGAAGTTCTCGATATCCTCGGTAACTCAGTGCGCACACTCAAGTCGGAAGACATGACCGCAAGTGCATCTCACACTGTTGTTTGGGACGGTCGCGACAACCGTGGCGTTGAAATGCCAGCAGGAACATATATCTATCGTTTGACTGTTGGCAACAACACACAAACGAGAACAATGAACCTCGTACGTTAAGAATGAGTTAGTACTCTTTTACGGAGTATGAGATAACAACGGCTCTCCCGGTTATTCGGGAGAGCCGTTTTGTTTTAAATTCGGCAGCAGATAAGTTGTGATACACCTGATATAGAATGGAGAACCAATGGCTTCGATATTTACCAAGATTGTACAACGGGAAATTCCCGCCGAATTCTTGTATGAAGACGAACAAGTATTTGCTATCAAAGACATTAACCCTGTGGCAACGCATCACTTTTTGGTGATTCCAAAGAAAGAAATAGCCACTGCAAATGATGTGTCAAAGGAAGACTCCGAAACAATTGCGAATATGTACGCAGTTGCGACAAGACTTGCCAAAGATCACGGATTTGCTGATTCAGGATATCGCCTGGTAATGAACTGCAATGAACATGGCGGGCAAGAAGTGTTCCATATCCACCTACATGTTATTGGTGGCAATCAGTTAGGATCAATGGTCTAGTACGAATGGAAACAACAATTGCACCATCTCAGATTTTATGTGTACGTGGCTCCGGCAAGTCATCCACAGAATTGCGATTTGAGCTTCCCGTGCTGCAACGAGGTCATCTGTATCATGTACAGGGTAGGAGTGGCACCGGGAAGAGTACGCTATTGTCGTGTATTGCAGGAATGTTGCCGTTTGCAGGAACAATTACTGTGTTTGGCAAGACAATCTCTGGGAATGCGCAAAGTACAGGTACACCTGAGTTGTATCAGCTGTCTTCTGCTCTTTTGCAGCGACATGTCGTGGACCCGGATTTGACAGTGAGATCTCATGCAACGTTCGTCAACTCAAAACGTGATTTTGATTCGTACCTTGCTGAGTTCGACCTTCTCAGTATGAATAAAAAGAAGGCCAACAACATGTCTATGGGGCAACAGCAACGACTCGGTCTTGCCGTTGTACTGGCACAGCACCGAGATCTGATCATTCTCGACGAACCTACAGCACATCAGGATATTCAATACACAAGAAGCATTGGCAGTATCATTTCTCGCATGATTCATGAGGGAAAGACTATTGTGTTTTCTTCTCATGACAGGGAGTTGTTGCAATCACTTGACTGTCCCGTGCACCAATTCAACAATGTGGTGAAGCCAGCATGAAGTTGAAACAAATTGTAGGGTTGGCAGGCAGATATACCGCAAGTGACATGGGAATAACACTCGTAATAGCACTAGCAACATGTTGCTTTATTTGGGCTTTACAAGTTGCTACCATTGTGTCCTCAACATCCGATTTTGTGGCAAATCAGCGAAATCCAGGGTTTGAACTTGTTGCTGGTGCAAATGGTGATCCTCTGCGCCTGAGCATTCATAGCATGTACAATGTTTTGCAGCTTAGAGATGGACTCACGCAGAGTGAATACTATGCCGTCAAAGAGAGTCGAGGTGTTAAACATGCAGTACCATTTTTGTCCGGCGAAACCGTCAATTCATTCGGTCTTTTGGGTACATCGCGGCCGGAATTCCTGGCATGGTTAAGCGAAAAATATGCTGTGGATGTGCCGCGAGATCAAGTGATGTGTGTGGCAGGTGCGGCAACTGGCATGAGCGTTGGAGATGTCCATGAAGTGAATCACCATCACCATGAGGCTATGGAACACAACCACAGTCACAGCCATAGTCACTGCGAACACGATCAGAATATCCGCGTATCCGCTGTCTTGCCTCCCACAGGAACGTGGCTAGACTATCGGGTCATTTGCGATGCGGAAATTTTGTGGCATCAGCATTATGATGAATGGGTACATATGTTTGAAGAATCTGGTGAGTCTGCGCCACCGATGTCTGACGATTTTCGTGTTTACAGTTGGGTCGGAGTGTCAGTTGCGAATCCGGTGCTTACCGATAGGATACGGCAGGTTTTTGACGTGAACAGTATGCATCTCGTATCAACTACCCAGGAGTTGAGAGATATTGAATCTGCTGTACAAAGCGTATCTGCTTTTACAACATATTTTGATTGGTTGGTGGCTCTTGCAGCTGTGCTGTGTACGCTCTTGTTGTTGCTGTTAATACGAAAATCGCTTGTGCTTCGTTTGTTAAGTTTGGTACTTCGAGGAGTTGGACGACGCGCATCCACAACTGTGTTGTCTTTTACAGTCATGTTGCAAGTGTTGCTTGGAGCATTGGTATTTGTTGCGTCCTTTTTCGGACTGATGTGGATCACTGAAGGCGCCGACAGCCAGTGGCTTGGCTCTTGGGCAACTATTGGTGGTATTGCTATAGCTCAGAACACAGTATTGGTGCTGGCAGCAATACTGATAACAAGTTCACTCTTTCTGTATCTTTCCGTACGTAAAACATCATTTGACGAGTTTGTATAGTGTTAAAGAGAATGCATAGTAAGAATACCGTTGCAGTGTTGCTCTTAGCAGTCTTGCTTGGAATTGGTAGCAGCGCCGCACGTTCTCAAGCGCCTTCTGAGTACAAACCAATTTCGTTTGAGCTTTTGAGATCGTATGTGCCAGGCAGAGAACCGCCTAGTGAGGTGGTGGCTTTGGATGGACAGCAGGTTGAAGTGAAAGGTTTTATGTCAGCAATTTTGGAATTGCAAGACATGAAAGAGTTTGTTGTTTCGTTCATGCCTCCGATGGGCTGTTTTTGTCATCCAGCAATGCGTATCAACGAAGCTGTGTATGTACAAATGCCCGAAGGGCAAACAATCAATTTTTCTCAAGGCTTCATAGTAGTACAAGGGACATTGAGTGTAAACCAACATATAAAAGACGAATTTGATGATGTGATGTATACTTTGAAGCTACATCAGATAAAATGAGAGTACCACTGTGAACAACAAAGGTAAGCGAACGTCGGCTAGACGTCCCAAAACACAAAGTAGAAGACCGCGTAGATCTTCGGCTGCACCAACTCGAGGGGGAGGTCGCCAGTCTGAAACCACTGCATTGGTACGAATTAACAAGTTTATTGCCGACGCCGGACTCACATCTCGTCGCAAAGCAGACGATTTGATCAAAGGCGGCGCTGTAAAGGTCAATGGCAAACCAGTAATCGACCTAGCAACGCGCGTGCACCCGGGGGACCATGTCACCGTAAATGGTGATCCAGTTGGAGAGGCACAGCGCTTTCAGTACTACCTCCTCAACAAACCTAAAGACTATATCACAACGACGAGTGATGAAAAAGGACGCCGCACCGTGATGGAACTCGTCCCCTCACAAACACGGATTTACCCTGTGGGTAGACTCGACCGAAACACCACCGGAGTGTTGCTTCTCACTAATGATGGCGACATGGCGCACAAACTCATGCATCCGTCGAGCAAAGTCATGCGCGAGTACCGCGTTGGCATTGACAAGCCGATTGAGCCAAAACATATGGCCATGCTCATGAAAGGGGTAGAACTAGAAGATGGTGTGGCCAAAGCAGTTGTAGCAATGGCAAATCCACAAGATCCTTGTGACGTAGTTCTCTCAATTACAGAAGGACGTAACAGAGAGGTTCGTCGAATGTTCGAATCGCTAGGGTATTTCGTGAAAAAGCTCGACCGACGAATTTTTGCGAATCTTACCACGCGCGGCTTGCGTAGGGGAGACCATCGCAGTTTGACAAAGGACGAGGTTCGCGAGCTTGAACAGGCATTGGGATTGCAGCGCACACGAGAAAGACCGACTAAGCCGACAAGACAATCAAAAGGGAGAAAAAAGCGTTGAAACAAGTACTGAAAATCTGTATCTGCTTCTCTCTTCTTTTTTGTTTGTCTTTGGTTGTCGTGTTGCCAGCTCAAGCGCAAAGTGACCCAGCAACGGCCTATGGCTCAACCTCTTTTCCTACCGGCGTTGAAAAGCTGTTGACGAAGTTTTTTGGTCTTATCGAAGTTGGTGAACACGACCTCGCATTCACCGAATTGATGAAGCACAGCCCTATTCAGGATGACACCACAACAGTGCGTCAACTGATAAGCAATGTTGAAAAGTCTTATGCGCTGTACGGTGCTATGAAGGGTATTGAGTATTTGCCGGCTATTGCGGTTACGCCTTCGTTCATCAAGGTACGTGCGCTCGCGAAACACGAACGTTATCCCTTGCGATGGCAATTCACACTGTACAATTCGCCGGCATATGGATGGATTGTAACAGATATCAAACTCGACGACGAAGCAGAATACCTGTTTCCAATGCCGGGATTTGAACGCTGATATCAGCAACTATTGTAGAAGTCAGGATCTATGGATATGAAGTATAAGAGCCTTGTTTTTATCGCTTGTCTCGGTGCGGCAGCTGGAGTTGCTCTAGCCGCTTGGACCCAACCAATTGGCAGCGATGCATCTGTGCAAAAAGAATTCAACAAAATGCGCATCATTTTTGAACAAGCGGCGCGCAATCACGTTGATGGAGCCGACACAGCTGCTATGATGCAAGCAGCGATCGAGGGTATGCTCAAGAAATTGAATGACCCACATTCTGTCTATATCCCGCCAGAAGACATGAAGTCCGTTGAAGAAGACTTCGCAGGTGCTTTTGAAGGTATTGGTGTCAGTTTCGATATGCTCGAAGACACCATCACGGTAGTTACCCCTATTATTGGTGGTCCTTCTGAAGCACTGGGAATCCTAGCCGGCGACAAAATTGTTACCATTGACGGCGAGAGTGCCGTAGGACTCTCGCGCGACGAAGTTCCCAAAAAGCTGAAAGGGCCTAAGGGTACGAAGGTAGACGTGGAAATCTTCCGGCCTGGAACTGGCGAATTGCTACCGTTCACTATCGTTCGCGACGAAATTCCGTTGTATTCTGTTGATGCCTACTTTGTTATTGAAGGCACTGACATCGGCTATATTCGCATGAACCGGTTTGCATCAAAAACATACGATGAATTGATTGCAGCTGCTAGAGAATTGCAAAAGAAGGGCATGAAGAAGCTCATGCTGGACCTGCGATGGAATCCTGGCGGTTATCTGCATCAAGCGTGGAAAATTGCCGACGAAATCATTGCTGGTGACGATGTAATCGTCGCAACAAAAGGGCGTCACGATGAATTTACCGGCGAGTTTAGTGCTGGTCGAAAAGGAATCCTTGAGAATATTCCTCTTGTGGTTCTTGTAAACCAAAGCTCTGCATCAGCTAGTGAAATTGTAGCAGGTGCAGTGCAAGACTTAGATCGAGGTTTGCTAGTTGGTGAGACGACATTTGGCAAAGGGCTGGTACAGACTCAATACGAATTGCCGGACGGCTCAGCATATCGAATCACAACATCAAAGTACTATACGCCATCTGGTCGCCTAATTCAACGACCATATAAAGATTCTGAAGCCTACTA
>JAUHYX010000108.1 GCA_030426285.1 bacterium | reverse complement strand
GTATTTGGATCGCCGCTAGAGCCTAGCCACCGTAGTACCGTGTGTTTCATGTGTAGGTAATTTCTGAGTTTGTCTTGATCTGCGGTGCAAAATAATCAATAAGCAAGTCTTGAACGCGTTCCCTGCGCAAGCGAATTGTTTGAAAGTACTCTAGCATGCTTTGTTGCTGCCACACAAACTCTTGCGGGATGTACGGGAAACGCCTTCGCAAAAAGCCATAAGAAGTCTGTGCCCGGAGTTGCCAATACCACAACAGCAACTCTGTACGAGCAGTATCGCTCAGCAGTGCGAACAGCGTAGGTACAACAACATTGGTCATAAGTTCAGTTGCCGTGGCGGTACCACAACTTTCGTTAAGTACTTCAACGCTGCGAGAGAGTGCGGCGTGCACTGATTCTGATTCAGACAGTATTGAGGCTCGCAATAAGGAGTGAATGGTCTCCATCTCTCTTTCAGCATTGCCGAGATAGTGAAGTGAGCGAGGCCGGCGCCGCTGTTCCTTGGCACGGTTTGTAAACTGTGCCAACGCCACCTGCAATCCACTGCGGATCCCACGCGAGTCACATAATTCTGAAATTGCGCTGCTCTTGCGCATGAGTCGGTTAAACGCAAAGTCCTGCAAGTTTTCAAGCGAGAGTATTTGATCATGTATCGGAAGAGCAGCTGGAGTATCTTCTCTGTCTTGTTCTGTAAATATGAGTGTGTGCGGTATTGAAGGAACGTGCATGTCGTGTTTCAAGACGATATGCAGGACTACACTATCGTAAGCAGCATACTGGTCGTGTGCATGGGCAAACCAGTCTGAACTCTTTTTGTGGACCTCAGCATGACCGGTGAATATGTTGCCGCCAACTGCAATGGAAACATGGAGAAAGTCTGGTCCTTCGTGTACATTCCATTCGCCGATAGATAGGATTCGGAGCTCAACACCTGTTGTGTCTCTCCACGTTTTTTCCGCATCTGAACACGACCTTCGAATGATACGCTGGATATAGTATTCCGGCAAAATCTCAAGTGGAATCATGTCAACCTCACCTGTGGTCGACCGGCAATGCCATTGTGTTGGACAAAGCTAGTAAAAACTAAGATGCGTGAAAATTTCGCTACTGCTACGTACCGATCACGATCACGAATGTAGTGCCGCCATGTTCGTTAGTGCTCACAGAAATCTTGCCGTTGTGTAAATCGATAAAATCACTCACAATTGCAAGCCCCATGCCCGTTCCAGGTATATGTGATGCGTTTGACGCTCTATAAAAAGGCGTAAAAATCTCGTTTTGCTCGCGTTCAGGGATACCAATGCCGCGATCTGAAATTGTGATGATAACTCCCTTTTCGCCAACTCTTTCTATAGCAATATGTACCTGAGCAGTGCCGTTGCGGTACTTCACGCAATCGGTTACTATATGCTTGACGATATGTTGCAATACCTTGGGCTCAGATTCCACAACAATGGAGTCGCTGTGTGCTTCAAAATGAACTTGGAGCGTTTCAGTATGGCGTTGCTCAACTATGGCTTGCACGGCGTCGCGCACAAGTGGGACCGCGTCAATAGGAATAGGAGCGAAATTTTCCATAAGTGAATGCACAGACGTCTGAAACACAAAGTTTTCAATCAATTCAGTTATTTCAACCACGCGCAGGCGAATATCTGCAAACAATTCATCGCGCTTTTTGTCGTCGAGACGGTCTTTGTATCGATCGAGAAGCTCTGAAACGGAGAGAATTCCAGCTAAAGGCGTTCTGAATTCATGGGTTACCGTGCTAACAAATCTGTCGCGGAGTTGTGACATTTCCCGCTCTTTGGCCAGTGCTTTTTGTAGGTCGTGCTGCGACTTCAGTTGCTCGGTTATATCGCGAGCGATTCCAACGCACCCTTTTGTATAGTCCTCTCCCGATAGCGGAGCAGAGCGGAATTCCATATGTACATATACGCCACTCTTGCATTCTATCCTAAGGTGAAGCGCTGGGACCCTCTGCCCTTCATTGAGCAATTTTAATCCTCTCGAAGCCTTATTCTTGTCTTCGGGATGAATCAAAGAGAGCAATTCACGTCCAATCCAGCTGTGTACGGCAAAACCAGTCACATCAGTAAATGCCTGGTTCAACGTAACAAACTCGCCGTCCTGATTCAGGGTATAAATCACATCAACTGCATTGCTGATAAGGTCGCGGTATCTGTTTTCGCTGCGCTGCAGAGCTCTAAAAGTGATCACGCGGTCGGTGATATCTCGCGCGTTAAACACAAATCCGATAGTATTATTGTCCTCAAAACGGCTGCCAAACAATTCGACAAACACGTGCTTACCCGAGGCGTGTAGAAAGCGAAACTCTGATGACATGGTCTCGTGGTCATGTTGCCCAATCGAGGACAAAAAGCTTCTGAACTCTCCCCGTTCATTCTCAACAATGAGCGCGTCTATTCGCTGGCCAATGATATGATCGGGAGCAACGTCAATCATTGACTTTATCGAAGGACTCACATAGGAGATTTCTCCGTTTTCATTGGTGGTGACAATCACATCTGAACTGTGCTGTATAAGGGTCTTAAACAGATTGTCGCGACGAGAGAGTTCTTGCTCGGTTTGAATCTGCAAAGTAATGTCTCTCGACTGCAGTAAAAATTCAGGCTCTTCGGTGCCAGAGAGTGCTGAAACTAGCAGCTCAAATGTCATCGCCTCTCCCCGAATAGTGCGATGGTCTAGTGCCGTCACTGGAGTTCCAGGCATAGCATCGCCAACTAGACTGCGAACTACTGAACTCGTTTCTCGCAAATGTTCAAACAGATTATCGCCTGGCTTGGGTTCGAAGTGAAAGCAAAACAAACACTGGCGCACAAAATCTGTGTTGACTGAGACAATGACTCCGTTTTTCCTAAACAGACACCCTGCGAATTGAAGCTGCGACAAGATATCAGCAGGCGTTGCTATTCTCGCGGGAGCGCTCTCGGTGTTTTCAGCTTGCAATTGCAAGGCTCGGGCCACTCCCTGCGCACCAAGACCCGAGTCGTTGTTCACTTCAAGATGTTGCAAGAGCGCTTTTTCAAATTCCGAGTACTGTTGTGTTGCAAGCACCAGTTCGCCCATATGTTCCCGCGCTAGCTCACGCAACTCTTTTCGTGTCACGACTGATCATCCAGATTATACCGTTGAATTTTGCGATACAACGTGCGTTCTGAGATTCCTAACAACTGAGCAGCTTTGCGACGCGAGTGTTGGCAGCGTTCTAACGCCAGCTCGATGAGCTGTCTTTCATTCTGTTCAAGATTAAGCTGCTGTACCTTGAGTTCGTCATCCTCAGCTTTGCCACCATTGCCGAAGTCACCCTGAGCTAAATCCTCTCGCAACTCACGAACTTCTTCCAACACTGTCAAGAGTGTCTTATAAATCAATTCGCGTTCTGCCTGATCTGATGGCTTGCCACCTGATGGTACAAGTTTGTTGTCAGCAAGCTGCGGCACGCTTGGCATTTCGGCCTGCTTGAGAATACGCGGCAAATGTGGTCGCAACATTTCTGCGGTGATATATTTACCCGACTCGAGCGTAACAATTGTAACAATCATATTGCGCAATTCACGCACATTGCCCGGCCAAGGAAGGCTTGACAAAACCTCGATGGCTTCGTCGGAAACACCCTCAAAACTGATGTTGAGGTCTTTTGCAGTTGAAGCGCCAAAATAATTCACCAGCAGGGCAATATCTTCTTTTCGTTCGCGCAAGGCCGGAAGTCTGATTTGCACGGCATTGAGTCGGAAGTACAAATCCTCTCGAAAATCTCGTTCGCGCACAGCTAGTTCGAGGTTTCGATTCGTTGCTGCAATCACACGAACGTCAACATGCTGAATATCTGAAGAGCCAACGCGTGAGAATTCGCCATTTTCCAAAACCCGCAACAATTTCACCTGAGTTTGCGGCGTCATCTCACCAATTTCATCGAGAAAAATCGTGCCTTCATGCGCTGTTTCAAAAAAGCCTTTACGTCGTTCTACAGCCCCTGTAAACGCGCCTTTTTCGTAACCAAATAGCTCACTTTCGAGAAGAGTTTCTGGGAGCGCACCACAATTGACAGAAACGAGTCGATTCCCTGAACGTTTGCTAAGGCCGTGAATTGCCCTCGCAACAACATCCTTTCCAGTGCCAGACTCTCCGGTAATGAGGATACTGAGATTTGTTGGTGCAACTTGAAGAATGCGCTCTACAGCACTAATCATTGCCTGAGAACGCCCAATGAGTCCGTATCTCAACTGAACTAACTGTGCGTCCATCATCACTTGCTTGCCTGCCATTCTTCGTAGCCACCCTCGTACAGATACACCTTCTCCGCACCAATCATCACGAGGTCGTCAGCGATACGGTGCGAGAGATCACAAGCCCCACCGGAACAAAACACGACAATCTTTTCAGCAATTGGCAAGGAGTATAGAATCTCAATATGACTACCGTCGTCCTCTGGAAAAATATTTATCGCTTCGCCAATTGTTCCTTGCGAAAACTCTTCTGCATTGCGAGCATCAACAAGGATCACTCCACCTTGTTCAACAAGTCTCTTGACTTGTTCTGTTGATACAGAACGCACTCCATTTTCATGGGAAACACCTTCGTCGACCTCAGCTTGCGACTGAGAGGAGTCCTCAAACAGCTCAGAATCATCAACAGTTGCCATTGGTTGCGGCTGCCAAGGCAGTGCGCTCAACCCCATTTCCAAACGATAAAAATTATAGGCAAAACTGAAAACAATAGCGGCAGACACAATGTATACAACGCGTTTTATCATGTGGGTTACTTTTTCGTTTTTGTCAAAACTCGTTCTAAAAATTCCCAAGCAGCATTGACTTCGGCAGCCCGTTTGCGGTACTCTTCTGCTTTGGGATCACTCGCAGTATATCTGTCGGGATGATACTGTTTCATAAGCCGGCGATACACTGTTTTTACATGCTCATATGTAGGTAAAGGCGGTCCAGGGTCGACACGTAACACCTGCAAAGCCTTGTGAATCTCTTGCAACTCTGCAGAAGGCTGAGTTGCCTTTGCACTCTTTGAGTGCTGACCGTGCAAGGCTTTGTCGAACTCCTCAAACTCAGACCGGCTTGAGTAATCAAAGTCAGCATAAGCAGTGTGCTCCCGATCTGTTGGTCTTGAGGGCGTCTCACTTGTTGCATCAAACTGAGAGCGAGCAAATCGGTTTAGCCGATCCCACAGTTGTCCCATTACACCGCTCCATTCTGATCTAAGTGAAGATGTTTCTTAATGGCATGTACGGCTTCTTGTGCCGTATCGGTAAACACAACAAAATCGTCTGTGTCCAGCATTTCAACCGAATAGAACGTGGCTGTTTGTAGTGTTTCATACCATTGCTCGCCAACGCAGTACAAAGGTCTTTTTCGTATATAGTTGCGTTGCATAAGAGCTATTAGGGCTGCAATTTCCAAAAAAGTCCCACTACCGCCTTCAAACGCGATATATGCATCACCAGCAGAAACCAACATTTCTAGACGCGACAAATATCCAGGAGCGGGAATAAATTCATCCACATACTCATTGATGAGCTCTTCGGAACGATCGTGAAGCGTAAAAGCAAGTGTTCGCCCGCCTACGCGTTTGGCACCCTCACAAGATGCCTTCATTACGCCGCCATAACCACCGGAAACAATTGTGCAACCACATGAAGCAAGCAGCGCTCCTGATTCACGCACTTCTTGATATCCTGCACTTGATTCGCTCAATCGCGAGCTGCCGAAGAAGACTACTTTAGACATGTTTTCTTCATGAATTTGTAGATTTGTATTAAGTATTGAACACCCAATTGGGTTCACAAATAACACAAAAAACAGACAATGATGAAATCTGAAAAACTCAATTCCGGAACTGCGCCTGAACCAGTAGGCTCTTACCCTCATGCACGACGCGTTGGCAACTTGCTCTTTCTATCGGGAGTAGGTCCTCGTAAAAAGGGAACTAAGGAAATTCCGGGTGTTACTCTTGACAGCGACGGAAACATTATTGCATATGATATTGCTGCTCAATGTCACAGCGTTTTTGAGAATGTTCGGACAATACTCGAAGACGCCGGTTCTTCGTGGGATGAACTCGTTGATGTCACTGTCTTTCTGACCAACATGAAAGACGATTTCAAAACATACAATGCGTTGTATGCCGAATACTTTAAGGACAATCAGCCATGCAGAACAACCATGGAAATCAACTGTTTGCCGACGCCTATTGCGATTGAATTGAAGTGTATTGCTACGATTGGTGACTAGACATTAGTTGCCAACAATCTCTACAATAAATGGTGTACAGCCACAGTACTTTTGCACGGTTTGACGAGCCCTGTCTGCACTTTCGCGAGATGAGTACTCTCCTACTGTTACTGCGAACTTGTCGACACCATCAACATTTTTTATGTGGATGCCAGAACGCATGCGCAACTTGCGAAAGCGCTCGAGTTCTACATCTGCAGCTTCTCGGTTGCTGAACAGCCCAACCTGTAATGTGAATTTTGTGGTTGATTGCTCTGCAGGCTGCGTAGTTGAGCGAGCTGGAGTTTCTGTGGCCGTTTCTCGGATTGGCGTTGTTGTAGGTGGAGGCGTCGTGGCAGCCGGCGTTGTACTGCGAGACTCAGTAGTTGTTGGTTGTGACGTTGTTGGAGTCGTTTCGCGATGCGAGCTGTTGCTTGGTGTCGCACTCGGACTCCTCTGCATGGTAGTCAAACCAACAGTTTCCTTCACGAGTTGTGTTGCAAACACCAAGAACTGGCTAGTAGGATATCGCTGACGCATCACATCTAGTGCACCTCGAGCTTTGTCTGCGTCTCCGTGGACCGCATAGATTTGCACAATACGCCACTGAGCATCATCAGCCCATTCGGAATCTGGATACTGGCGCACAATGCGCTCGTACAACGGCAGCGCTTTCATGGCATCTTCCACGAGCATGGCGTGCAGCAATCGCACTCCAGGATCGTCGGGATACTCTGCGAGTAAATCTGGCAATTCCTGCTTGACTTCTGAGGACTGTCCGTTGGCAATTTTTGCAAGTCTGTTACGCACTAGACCCTCTTGAGCAATAGCGTTGACACCACTACACAAGACCAATGCGACTACTACACTTGCTACCGTTATTCTCTTCAATGATGCTGCTTTCATATGTTGTGTTTCGGTAGGTATGTAATTCTAATCCAACTAACTTACTATTTTCGCCCCAACCAACCAATGCACGTTTGTACATAGGAGAAACATTGAGCAAGGAAGTTACGCACCCGAAACCAGCGACCGTTTTGTTTGCTGCAGGTGGCACTGGAGGTCATATTTTCCCAGCCGTTGCAGTTGCTGAAGCACTAGTCGAGAATCAGATTGACGTAGACATAAGGTTTACTGGAACACCAGAGAGAATGGAATCCAGGATTATTCCGGCATTGGGATTTGAGTTCGATGCCATTCCGTTTCGCGGTTGGCGGGGTTTGAGTGTTGAGTCACTGCGATTCCCTTTTGCTTTAGCTTCCTCAGTTCGCAAAGCCATGAACATTCTCAAACAACACAATGTCGCACTCGTTGTGGGAACTGGCTCCTATATTACACTTCCAGCATGTTTGGCAGCAGCATTACGCGGAATTCCCATTGTTCTGCTCGAAGCCAACCTCAATCCCGGCAAAGCAAATTCGATGCTTGCTAGATTTGCGCACACCATTTGTACATCTTTCGAAAAAACTAGGGATTTGTTCTCCACAAATGCAGAGATACTGTATACAGGCAATCCCGTGCGTAGGTCCTTGCGAAAATTACCAACACGTAGTGGCGCCAAACAGCGTTTGCAACTACATTCTGATGCACCAGTTGTGTTTGTGTTTGGCGGTAGTTTGGGCGCCGCGTCAATCAATGAAGCTATAGAGCAATCGCTGCATGAAATCGAGACCAACAACATTCAATTGATCTGGCAAACAGGTAAGGGTCACTTGCCGCAACATGCCGAGGACTTGCGAAACAGTGGGCATATTGTTGAAGAATTTTATGACGACATGGCGCTTCCGTTGGCAGCGGCAGACTTGGTTGTTTCGCGCTCAGGAGGCACAACAGTCGCCGAATTGACCGCGCTTGGAATTCCTGCAATTCTCGTTCCTATGCCACATGCTGCCAACAACGAGCAATTACTGATGGCGCAGGAGTTAGACCGAGTTGGTGCCGCGGCGCTGATTTCAGATAGCGAGCTCAAGCAGCGATTGTGGAGTGAAATGCAACGGATACTCAACACACCTGAGGTTTTGAGTGAAATGCAAACGGCCTCCAAACAGATCGGCAAGTTGGAAGCTGCAGACAGTGTTGCCGAAATAATTCAAGACATTGTATCCCAACAATGATGCGCTATTTCGTTTGCAATTGAGCCTACAATACCTCAATTTGACATTTCACATTTGATCTATAGAATCCACCAGGTACATGAGCTCAGAAGAAACCACATATTTTGAGTCGAGCATCGACTATCAATGGCAGTTTGTGGCGGCATATGGTGTTGCTCTCGTTGCATACGCTTTTTTGCGAGGCTCGATCGAACGGCGTGAGTTAAGCGTGCAGCTTGACGATCCATTTTTGGTAGTACTCGCAATACTCTTTGCAGTCACTCTGAGCAATACGATTTTCAATTGGTATATGAACAGACGTGTTGGCATTGGACCAGACAGCATCGTGTTTGCAAATAGGCTGCGCAAAAAGGTATTCCCTCTTGAGGATATTGAGAGCATTTCTCTCGGGAGAGAAAGAATTGTTCGCAACAAAGGTGAAGTTCGCATTGTCAAAATCAAGTTGCGAAATCGTAAACGACTGCTGAGGATTCGTCCGTTCTTGTACAATCGCGAGGAGGAATTGTTTAGTAAACTAAGCTCACTGCGCGATGCGATATCTCAATAGAATAGTAATACAAGTGCTCATTTTGAGTTGTCTCCTGCCATGCTATGCAATGAGGGCGCAAGCTCAGAGTGCTAAAAACGAAAACACTTCGCTGTACTTCGAATCGCTCACTGCTGCAAACAATTCGCAAACACATGAGTATTTAACACGTGAATGGCCGCAGCTCTTGTGGTATACGGACGGTTCTAGTGCATACAGTCAGAGACTGAGTAACACCGATTTTCGAAATATGTATATAAATCAAAGTGTTGTATATTCCACCGTTCAATCAACACCTACACCTTCGGCATTTTCTTCTATTTGGGAACCAGTTCTAGTAACTTCCTTAGCATTGGGAATTGTTGTTGGGCTGTTTACCTTGCGTTCGCAATAGTCTTACTTACGGAAGTAATTATGGAAACTAAGATACGTGCAGCTGTTCCAGCTGATATCGACGCAATTTCAACAATAGGCGAAGAAGCTCACATGAAGTTTCACCGGTTGAAACCGGACTATTTCGATAAGACCTCGTCGCACAACTTAGCCAGCCGGTATAAGAGTCTACTGCCCGTGAAAGACTTTTTGTTATTGGTTGCTACAATGGAGATAGAAGGAAAAGAAACTGTGGTGGGATTTGCTGGGGCATATCTCAAACAAACCAAGGGTGGTTATCTGAAGTACGACTTGCGTTTGGTGGTTGACAATGTGGTTGTAGCCCCGCCGTATCGGAATAAAGGCACAGGTACTAAACTCATGAAATCGCTTATTCTTATAGCAAAGCAGAAAGATGCAGAACTCGTAGAGCTTGAGACACCTGACAACAACGCTGAAGCCATTTCGATTTACAAACAACTGGGCTTTGGTGTAGTAACGCAAAAAATGATCTACAAGCTGCCCAACTAACCAGCGTCAGGCAGCTTGTGACATTACTTATTTGCGTTTAGTGGTTCTGCCGCGCTTTTTCTTTTCTGGTGCCTTGGCAATCAAATCGGCACAAATTTCCAGCGTCAGCGTTTCGGGCTCGGTGTCTTTTGGTATCTTCGCGTTCTTCTTCCCGTCGGTGATATATGGTCCCCACCGCCCTTTCAGAATCTGAATATCGCTACCTTCAAACTCTTTAATAATCCGACTGGCCTCTTCTTCAAGCTTGGCCTTGATGAGTTCAACAGCGCGATCATATTCAATTGTGTACGGATCATCCGGTTCCTTGATCGAAACAAATTTCTTACCAAAACGGACATATGGTCCAAACCTGCCGATTCCGATGGACACCTTCTCGCCGTCAAACTCACCGAGTTGACGCGGCATTTTAAACAGCTCCAATGCCTCTTCAAGCGTAATCGTATCCATTTTCTGACCGGCAAGCAAACCTGCAAATCGCGGTTTTTCTTCGTCTTCTGCTGTTCCAATTTGCGCCATCGGTCCAAAGCGACCTAAACGAACGGTGACGGGTTTTCCTGACTTTGGATCTATACCCAATTCGCGGCTCTGCAACACCTCAGCTCTGGAGAGTTCTGACTTTTCTTCACAAGTGGCATGGAATGGCCCCCAAAACTCTTTCATCAGTGGCTTCCACTCTAACTCGCCACGAGAAACCGAATCGAGCTCGTCCTCTAGTTTTGCGGTAAAGTCGTAGTCAACGTACTGTGTAAAATGCTCGGTAAGAAAGCGATTAACAACTTTGCCGACATCGGTAGGGAAAAATCGCTTAGACTCAAGCTCAACATAATTCCTAGCAATGAGCGTACTGATAATACTCGCATAGGTTGACGGACGCCCAATTCCAAACTCTTCCAAAGACTTGATGAGCGACGCTTCAGAAAAACGCGGAGGCGGAGCTGTAAAGTGTTGTGAACTCTGAACTCCACCAATGGTTATACGGTCTCCTTCTTGCATCGGAGGAAGAATTTTTGCCTCTTTGTCCTTGCCTTCTTTGATGTCTTTGTACACGCGCAGAAAGCCTTCCTCGACAATAACTGTACCTGATGCGCGAAACACACCAACATCTCCGGCATTCAAGTCAACTGATGTGGTATTCAACACGGCCGGGATCATCTGTGAAGCCATGGTTCTGCTCCAGATGAGTTCGTAGAGTTTGCGTTGATCATCGTTGAGATATTGCGCCATCTCTTTTGGCGTACGCGCAGCTGAAGTTGGCCTGATGGCCTCGTGTGCTTCTTGCGCATTTTTGGACTTTGTTTTGTACTCAGGTGGGCTCGCCGGCACCATATTGGCACCATAGCTCGAACTCACAACCGACCGAATCTCGTCAACAGCTTCCTTAGCAAGTGTCACGGAGTCTGTTCTCATATATGTGATCAAA
>JAUHYX010000107.1 GCA_030426285.1 bacterium | reverse complement strand
AAGCCATGTTTTTTTACCCTCTATAACATCGCCGCCCAGTTTTTTTCCGAATTCTTCTCCAGCTGTAACGTCTAAAACATCATCCATGAGCTGAAACGCCAAGCCTGCTTCTTTCGAGCAAGACCGCGCAAGGTTCCTCTCTGCAACGGTACCTTCGGCTGCGAGCACGCCAAGTGAGCAACTCATCATCAATAGGCGCGCTGTCTTTAGCTCAATCATTTCCTCGTATTCAGCTAGGGAAACATCGGCTCGTGTCTCAAAGGAAATATCTAGAGCTTGCCCTTCACAAACTTCGCGCAATCCTTTTGCATAGTCGCGCAATAGCACAGTGGGGTTGCTCTTTGAGAGTGATAGTTCCTGCAGCGCCATTGCTAGAAGTGTGTCGCCAATCAGGATTGCTTGGTCTGCTCCACATGTTGCATATACACTCGGCCGTCCCCTACGCAGGTCGGCTCTGTCCATAATGTCATCGTGAATAAGCGTAAATGTGTGCAACATTTCGACCGACACAGCAGCTGGTAGGGCTTGTTGGTGCGTACCGCCGGTTGCCTCACAAAAGAGCATGGTGAGGACCGGCCTAATCATCTTGCCCGGATTTGTGAGTGCATCTACAATCGGCGCGTATAGCGAATCTATCGCAGTATCTGCACATACCTCTTGCAATCGCGCTGCAACTATGCGTTGCAGTTTCTGAATGTATTCTGCATGTTCCTGAATCATATTATCTCCATCTTCCTCGGGGTGACCGCAATGCTGCTGAACGCAGTTGTTGTACATCTTCACTTCCCGTAAGGAACATACACCCAATTAGTTGTTGTTTCCACAGTTGCAAAAGTTGAACGAGTTTCTCGGTCCCACCATCCATAAACGCTTGCAGGAGCGGTCGCGCAGCACCGGCGATGTCTGCGCCGAGGGCAAGACATTTTGCAACATCCATGCCTGATTGTACACCTCCGGAACCAATGAGCTCAAATTCAAACTCAGATTTTAAGGTTGCTGCTTCGACGATACAGTCCACGGTTGGATTGCCCCATTCTTGAAACGCATCTAGCCCTCCGCGCTCTTCGCGACGGTGTAGCTCAACCTTTGTCCACGAGGTTCCGCCAGCACCGGCTACGTCCACTGCCGACACACCTGCTTGCAACAAACGCGCCGTATCTTCTCCGCAAATTCCAGTACCCGTTTCTTTTGCAATGACAGGAATATCAAGACTCTTGCACAGGTGTTCGATGCCTTGAAGCACCCCTCGATATTGCGGTACGCCTTCGGGCTGAATAAACTCTTGCGCCGGATTCAAATGTATGATGAGACCATCTGCCTCAATACTGTCTATCAATTTGCGGATGCTATTGCGATTCTCTTTGCTGACAATCTCTGGAGCGCCAATGTTGGCGAGCAACAGAATATTGCTGCCGGCTGTTCTTGCTGCGCGAAAAGTTTGAATATTTGTATCACTGGTTAGCAGTTGACGCTGTGACCCGACGCCCATTGCGATGCCTGTTTCTGTGGCTGCTTCGGCTAAACCAGCATTGATACGTGTAGCATTTGCATACCCGCCCGTCATAGACGAGATAAGAAAAGGCATTTCGAGCCGTCTACCGAGAAAATCTACGGAGCAGTTCACGTCGGAAATATCAATTTCTGGCAAAGCTCTGTGCACGAATTCAATGCCAGCAAAACCACTCAAATTTTCGGTGAATTCTACGTCGTATTGCAAGCACGCCTCAACATGTGCTTGTTTTCTCGAAGTCGATGCTTGTGTAGTTTCCTGCATATCACAATATAGTTAAATGCTGAGTAAGAGTGTATAGCGCGCGGCGCTGTCTTGTTGGATTATACCACGTAGTTCGAGCTCGAGTAGTGCAGGCTGTAGTACATGAGTGGCGATACCAGTGGCTGCAACAATTTCGTCTACATGACGGGGCCCTTGCTCAAGCGTTGCCGCAATTCTGGCTTGCTCTTGTGTGAGATTCAGTTGTGCTTTTTTTTCCTCGCTTTCTAAGCCCAGAGCGTTCAACAAGTCCGATGGCGCGCTCACCCCAGTTGCCATGTGGTCGCGAATGAGGTTGTTCGTGCCAGCGCTTCTCGAAGAGTAAATTGAGCCAGGAATTGCAAAGACATCTCGATTCTGTTCCATCGCAAACTTCGCAGTAATCAAGCTCCCGCCTTTGTGTTTGCTCTCCACCACTAGTGTGGCTTTTGTGATCCCAGAAATGATACGATTGCGTTGAGGGAAAAACACGGGCATTGCTTTGGTTCCAGGTCTGTATTCACTGATGATGCAACCGCCAGCTTCTACGATAGAATTGGCCAGCTCATTGCTTTGCCACGGCGAAATGGCTGCTATTCCCGAGGCGATGACGGCAATTGTAGTGCCACATTTTTTGACAGTCCGAGCGTGCGCATATGCGTCAATACCATTTGCAAGGCCAGAGACAACGGCAACATTGTGCTGTACCAATTCATCTACAAACCACTCCGTTGCTCTGCGCCCATAGTCAGTACAAGCGCGCGTTCCCACAATAGCAACACCGAGAAAGTCGGACGGCGGTATTGCACCGCGCACAAACACAAGCAGAGGAGGGGAGGCTGTTTCGCGCAGCAATTTCGGGTATTGCTGGTTGTGCACAGCAACAATAGATATGCCGTGATCCTCACATTCAGAAAGAATTTCGTCTGCTTGTCGCCGCAAAACTCGCAGTGAAGTTGAGAACAACTCCAACGAAGAGTGAGAGCCCAAGCCTTGCGGGTGATGCCAGGCCTCATCGAGGTCACCAAACTTGCTGATGGTTGCGAGGGCTTGTCTCGCGGATAGTTTGCGAATGCTGCGCAAAACGAGAATATCCCGCAATGGCCATTGCGCAGGGTTTGTGTTGTGTTGTTTCATACATCGTTCACAAATTGTGACGATGCTCAGGCAATGTACGATGCAAAAGTTGTTGCTAGTTCTTCGGCTTTCTCTTGTGTGGGAGCTTCAGCAATAATCCTCACGATAGGCTCAGTGTTGGATTTACGCATGTGTACCCAAGAGTCTGGAAACATCAGTTTTAAGCCGTCAATGTCCGTATGCTCTACGTCAGAAAACTGCTTCTTGATCTGCTCCAATGCAATGTCTGGGTCTCCCTTGAGAGCTTTTTTCTGTTTAACCATAGCATAATTCGGCAGCTGTTTCATCAGGTGTGAAAGCGGCGCTGGATATTGCGTGAGTATGATAAGAAACAGGGCAATACCCGAAACGGCGTCTCTACCTGCGTGGAAAGAAGGCCAAATGACTCCGCCTGATCCTTCACCTCCGATAACAGCATTTCGAGCTATCATTTCCTCGACAACATTAATTTCTCCGACGGCCGATTGATGAAACGTGCCGCCGTACTTTCGCGCTGCATCTGCAACGGCTTTTGTTGTCGAGAGGTTTACAACGACGGCTGGCTGCGCTTCACTGGTGAAGAGATGTTTGTTCTTCATCACAGCCATTGTTGCCAAAACAATGGTGTTTTCTTCTCCAATGGGAGAACCCTTTTCGTCAATAATCACAAGTCTATCGGCATCTGGGTCAACAGCGATCCCAAAGTCTGCTTTGTGCTTCACTACCGCTTCGCAGAGGTCTGATAAATTCGCTGGCACTGGTTCTGGCGTGTGTGGAAATATCCCGGAACCGTCTGTGTACAATTCTACAACATCGCACCCCATCTTGGCGAGCAAGCGCGGTACGATATGCGATCCCGAACTGTTGACAGCATCCACTACAACCTTGTATTTGTGGTCGATTATCTCTTGCAGAAGGCCGTGCTCTGAGCTGAAAACTGGTTGCTGTAACAACCGTTCAATATGTTCTTCGATGGCATTGTCTTGCTCGACAACTCGCCCTGCCTGTTGCGAATTCGAGAGAGCAAATGTGCGTTGTTCTAGAACCTGCATGAGGTGCTTGTACTCCTTTGGACCGAGAAACACGCCGCGTTCATTGAGGAATTTTAACCCATTGTACTCGGCCGGATTATGCGAAGCCGTTATAGAAATACCGCCAGCAAAACCTGCCTTCTCAGCAAAGAGCTGCACCGTTGGTGTTGGAGCCATCCCGAGTAAATGCACAGTTCTGCCACTGGCCTGCAGTGCACCTGCAGCCACCTGTTGTATCCACATTCCCGATGGACGACCATCATGTGCAATTGCTATAGCTCCCACGGGACTACATGCAGCAAAAGCAGTGCAATAGTCTGCTATGATAGAAGGTGTGAGATCGTCTCCAAGAGTGGCTCGCAAGCCGGAGATAGACGAGATTAGGGCCATGACAATCTTTGGGGTACGTTACACAAGAACAGCTACTTTTTGCTTCGCTTTCACGATAGCGTCATGCAATTTCGCTTTAGTAATTGGTTTTGGCAAAAACACAGCTTTGTTTTCACTTGCAAAGAGCTCGTGGTCGGGATCGCTGTCAGCACTAATCAACACAATTGGTAGGGTGTTGTTTCCCTGCAAACGCAGCTCGGCTAAGACTTCTCTGCCGCTCATGTGCGGCAACCGAATATCCATAACGAGTACTTCAGGTGGTGTTGCTTGCACCCTCTGCAACGCACTTGCACCGTCATTTACAAATTCAACATTTTCATCGTGCAACATTGCAGCAAAGTACATGCGGTTGAACTCCAAATCCTCAGCAATAAGGATGCCCGATTGTTTGTGCGAGTGCACAAGTTTTGCTACATCGAGTTGGGAATTGTCCTGTACATCAAAGTCTATCTGCTCAGATGGCAACTCAACTATGAGTGAACACATGCCGTCGACAACCTTAATGTTCATTGAGCCGCCATGTGCAGAAATCTCAGATTCAGCTAAGGAAAACATAAGGTTCCGGTCCAACTCATCTGCTGCGTTGTCTTGCACGATAAGTCCACCGCTAAACGGTTGCATCCATCTGTCTACTTCGGCTTGCGTGACGCTCGACGAGTGCAGTACTATGCGAAACTCAAGCGTGGTGTTGGTCGATTTTGCATGCAATTCAACTTTGCTGCGAGAGGAGTACGATGCTAGAACACTGGCAACATGCCCGAGCACTTTGTCCGTTAATCTCGAATCAAGCAGAAATTTTTGTTTTGTGGGAACATCATTGTGAATCTCAATATCGAGCTTGTTTGCCATGCACACTTCGCCGAGTTGCGTCTTTACTTTCATGAGGACGGGGAAAATATGCATCGGACGTGTCCGCTGTGGCGCATTGCCTGTTTGTGCGCGTGCAAATTCAATGGTCTGTTCCAACAGCTCTAACAGGCGCAGTCCAGACTCGCGAATGACGTTGGCGTATGATTTTTGCTCTTTAGAGAGCTCAGGATCATCGAGCATCAGCTCGGAGAAGCCAACAATTGGGTTGAGTGGAGATCGCAATTCGTGGTTCATGTTGGAGAGCAGCGAAAGTCGCTCGGCCAAGGAAAAATCACCTTCTGCTTGCAGTATTTCATGCGGAATCAATTGGATCAATATAGATTTCTTGTTGTCAAGATCTACTGGGTGTGCCTGCACATCTGTATAAGAGCCATCGGCTAGACGCAACGACGCTTTTACAGAATTTTCTGCGCTCTGAAGCGCGAGTTCAACGGCTTGCGGAAACACGGCAAACAGAGAGCGAAAGTCCGTTTCAATAAGCTCGGCTCCGCAATAGCTTTCAACAGACGCACTTGCGTGTTGAACACAAAAAGTGGCTGGATCTACGCACAGGTACAGTTCCGATGTATTTTGCAATAATGCTGTTACTATGTCCATAGTCAGCCCGTGTTATCTTGAATTTCCTTCTGTTGAAGTGCCTACACAGCTCAATTCGGCATGTGGTTGAGTGGTGACGAATGCCTGTGTGACCCCGCTAAGAGTGAACGTAGTAAAAAAAAACGAATACTTCAAACTCGCACCGTGAGAGAGACGAATGTACTTACTGTACCTTGTACTTTCGTTGTTGACGCCACAACAAAAACTTGCGTTTTAAGCGTATCAGGAAAAGTTTGATAATAGTCATGAGAGATGTGCCGCGCTTGTTGAGCATGGGCTTGAGAAGCTTCATGATCTGGCGGTGATCTTTCATATTGATACGCACTTTGCTGCGACTCCGGTCAGGGTCGTCTTCATCAATAAATTGCTCCAACTCGGCTTTCAACTGCTCTGCCATTTCTTTGAGTTCTTCATTGTCGGGATTGTGATCCGTTAGAAACTCTAGGTGATTGAACAAAATTGCAGCTTCTTTGACTTCATCAGCCTCGATGGGATCGCTGATTGAATTCAGCATATCATTGGTCGCTTCGCGCAATTCACCAATCCTTTGCTCGCGCAACCCAAAAACGCTGCCGGGGTCAATGTCGTCGATTTCAATAAAAATGTCTGAAAGATGCTCTATTTCAGTGCCGTATGTTTCTTCGATATGTTTTGTAAATGTGTCAACGGCTTTGCGCTTCTGCGTTCTGAGTCCGCGGATTTCTGCTTCGTACTGATGCTTACGAGCTCCACTGCTTGCTTCTCGAAGGTGCTTCATGACTTCGCGTTCGCGTTCTTCTATTTTGCGCAAGAGTTTGCTCTGATCACTGTTGCCCACCAATATCTGATCGCGCACATAGGCTGGGTTAGGCCGAATAACGGCGTTGCCAATTTTCACTGTATGCAGAGTGATATTATTGCCGAGCCATTCGCGAACCTTGCCCTCATTGAGGTGCACTGCTCCGTCGGTGATCATGAGAATGTGCGCATCGGCCATGTCGTCGTTCTCTTTGATATCGTCAATTGCAACCTGAATGGCCTTTTCCATAGCTGTGCCATTGCCAAGAGAGTCAATGTGCATCAGGTAGCGGATCAACGAAAGGAACGATGCTTGGTCGTACGCGTGATGCTTTTCACCAATGCTGACGTCAAATGTCCGCAACCAGATTGTTCCCAGTTCCTTCATGTTTTGCTTGAGAAAGGAGTACACAATTGCTTTGGCAAGGTGTATGCGGTAGTTGCTCATCATTGAGCTGCTGGTGTCCAGCAACACATACACTTTCTGTTTGCGCGAATCAGGTTGATAGTCGTCAGACTCGGTGTCAAATGTTCTGTTGTTCGGTTGGCGTGGCACCGGCATCAATAAGGTGCGCTCAGCTAGCTTGCGATCGAACACTTCGTCGGGATACAAAAACTGATGCGGGTAAATGTTCACCACATCGCGTGGCGAGGTTATGAGGGTGGCCTCGTATTCTTCACTCCAAGGCAAGATCGGGATAGGAGGTTCGTCTTGCTCTTCTTCGTGAGGAGGTGTGCTGGTGAACATTACTGGTGCGAGCCGCTCCGAAAGTTCGTGCTCCTTGTCCTCAAACACGCGCGCAATTTCGTAGATGATCGTGTAGTCTGTGGCTATCTGATCTTCAATACTCTCAAAAAGGCCAAACTCGTCGAGTTGGCCGAAGTATGTAGACAAAGATGGAGGTAGCTCGTGCATATCACAATGTACGTTGAGATATGTGTTGAGTCAATATCACTTTGTATATCTTTGTTGTAATCGCAAGCTTCTGTTCACTTTTTGTAGTCCTTTGTGAAAACATTTTTCATCGTTGCCGGTGAATCTTCTGGTGATTTACACGGTGCAAAACTCATGCGTGCCCTCAAGCAGCAGTATCGAGGTTGCCAGTTCAAGGGCATCGGCGGCGATGCCATGCGCGCTGAAGGACTAGATTCTCTGGCTTCTTTGTCAGATATCGCCGTTGTTGGATTCTACGAAGTAGCGAAAAAATATGGCATGTTCCGCAAATTGATGCGTGTTTGCAAAACAGAAGTTGCCTCCTGTGATGCGTTTATTCCTGTGGATTATCCCGGATTCAATATCCGTCTGTCAACTCACGCGAAGTCTATCGGAATTCCCGTGCTTTACTATATCGCTCCACAACTGTGGGCTTGGGGAAAGAAAAGGGCAGCGAAGTTGGCTGCGGCGATCGACCATTTGTTGGTCGTGTTCCCGTTTGAGGTAGAGTTCTTTGAGCAATTTGGTATTGCTACCACGTTCGTGGGTCATCCATTGTTGGATGAGCCGGCACTCAAAGATGTGCCACCGGCTATATCCGAGCGCAGTAACACGCTGGCACTCATGCCGGGATCAAGGCAACAAGAAATCGAACGTCATATGAAGGTTATGACAGATGCTGCCAGTGAGTTTCGCCGCCGAGGTCATGCTGACTGGGAGGTGTGCACTGCAATTCCCGCACACCTGAGTGTGAACTATGCTGAATTGAGCAAAGCCAACATCCGCGTTGTGCCACAGGCCCGCGAAACGATGTTGCACGCTTCTATTGGACTTGTTAAGACCGGGACTTCAAATTTGGAAGCGGCTTTATGTGGAATGCCTTTTGCGATGATGTACAGGACAAGTGCACTCTCGTACGGAATTGCTCGTCGCTTAATCTCACTAGAGTACATTTCTTTGGTCAATATTTTATTGGGTAAGTCCGTGGTACCTGAACTCATACAACAAGATGCTCAGCCAGCAGCCATTGCGCAGGCGCTCTCAGATTTGTCGCGTCCTGAGCTGGCGTTGAAGCAACAGGAGGAGTTTATGGCAGTGCGCAACCTCTTGGGTGGGCCTGGTGCATCTGATGCCGCAGCGCGCCGCATTCGCGTACTGCTCGACGGCGGAGATGTATGATGTATCGGATGTTCCAAGTCATCATGCGCCTATTGGTTTTGAGCTGGCGGATTCGCTATCGCGGCCCCGAGTTGCCTAAACATGCCGTGTTTGTGTTCTGGCACGATGAAATGTTGCCGCTGTGGTGGTTCTTGCGCATCCGCAAGCCCGTTGCCCTGATAAGTGCGAGTAATGATGGTGAAATCTTAGCAGGACTGCTACGCTCATGGCGCTATCGTATCATTCGCGGGTCGTCTACAAAAGGTGGGAAGCATGCCTTAAACGAGATGATTCGCGCCCTGAATGAAGGGAATTCTGTGGTGCTGACACCAGACGGAAGTCGCGGTCCGCGCCATGAAATGAAACCCGGTGCAGTTGTAGCCGCGTCGCGCACAGGCTGTCCATTGGTGTTGATGACCATCAAAGCAAAGGGGTACAGATTGCAAAAGAGTTGGGATAAGTTCCTCGTTCCTTGGCCTTTTTCGGCGGTTGATGTTCGATTGGTCGACATCGTTCAACCGCCAAATGATAGCGATAGAAATGCTATTTCTTCCTGCATTGCCGATTGTCAAATGAAAATGAATCAGCGATGCGCCTCATAAAGCAAGGTCTGGCTTCGCTGTACGGCGCAATTATTCGAGCTCGCAATTCAAGATTTGAGGCCGGGAAGGGAATTCAACATGTTGATGTACCCGTTGTGTCGATTGGAAACATTACCACGGGTGGCACGGGTAAATCTCCTGTTACGCAATTCATTGTTCGTTTGCTGCAACAACATGGGTACAGTCCCGCCATTGTTAGTCGCGGATACGGTCGCAAGTCGAAAGGCGTTGTGGTTGTGCGCGACGCAAATGCTATTGTGGCCACTGTTGAAGAGTCAGGCGACGAAGCTATGATGCATGCCGAGGCACTCAACATTCCGGTCGTAGTTTCGGAGAAGCGAGTTGCAGGTGCGGAACTCGCTGTGAGAGAATTCAAGGCGGATGTTGTTGTTCTCGACGATGGCTTTCAACACCGCATGCTGCATCGCGATGTAGATATTGTGGTGCTTGATAGGAATTCGACACGCAATGCTCATCTGTTGCCACTAGGTCGTTTGCGCGAGCCAGCGTCAGCGCTTAAGCGCGCTTCTTTTGTGCTGTCCAATAATGTCAGTTCGCTTGGTGAAATCACTCGTGCTGCTCCCGGTGTTGCAGGATCAGTTTTTTCTACAGTCGCTGGCCCAATGCTGCATGATGGGGTGCAGAAAGAGCCGCCACATGAGGCCGTGTTGCTATCCTCTATTGCCCATTCCGAACGATTTCGCAAAACAATCCAATCGCAAGGAACTCGTGTAGCAGAGCATGTGGCGTTAAAAGATCATGCGTGGTTCACTGCAGCAGATGTGCAAAACGTTGTTGATATCTGCGCCAAGCTGAAATGTCAGGCGGTGATTGTCACTGCAAAAGACTATGTCAAGTTGCAGGCTTTCAAACAGTTGTTCGGTACTGCAGGCATTCAGCTGCTTGTGCAGCTAATTGAGGTGCAAGTGTACGACGACGCGGCCCTTACGGAATGTATTCTCAGAGGGCTCTCTCACGCAAAAGCACAAGACAAATCCAGAAACACACACGGAACGGTAAAACCATGACAACTATTTGTCTGTATTCAGATATTGAAGATGATCGCAAAAAAGAAGAACTGCTGAGTTTGTGTAATACACTTCTCGAAGACACTGTTGTTGAGTGGGTTGAAGATCAGAGTGATGCTCATGGCTTTTTGTTTCACAGCAACGATGCCAGTACGCACAGCGCAATTTCGTCAGCATTGGAAACCCAGCGTCCGTTGCTGTTTATTGGAACTGCTATTGGGACTGCCGCCGGGATTGGGTTTTCCGACAATGCAATCGATCTGAACACAAGAGCTGTCAAGGGTGTTCGCGGTGGCGACATCATTGTAGAACCAGGTGCGCTTATTCGCCGGATTACAGACCAGATTGAAGGGAGTGTACTCGGCGAACACAGTGTTGTTGCCGATTGCTCGCCAGAATTGTGCGCGGCAGCAAAAAACAAGCGCGGCGAAGTCATCGCATTGCAGTGGAGTGACATTTCAGCGCCGAGGTCGTTCTTGCTCGGTTTGGGCTGGGACGTATTGGAAGCCGGTGTGCACAGTGCTTTTGGTGGACGCCTCATGAGGCACTTTTTACTCGAGGCACAAGCCGCAGAACTGCTGTTGCGCTAACACTCCATGGTCGCTACCTCTCGAGCAACGCAAAAAAAAAGGGACACAGTAGCAAATTACTGTGTCCCTGAAATCTATGTGCACATTGCGTGCAAAATGAGCTGCGTTAGGCTACTAACTCACCGTTTTTAATTTCTTGTACTTCTGTACGAACATCTTGTGCGAATTGACGCAATTCTTGCATCTGTTTGCGCACGCGAATGCCCGCTGTTTTGTTGTTCTTTTCGTAAAATTTCTCGAAGTCTTTCTCGAATGACCGTACGAGTTCAACCAATTGCTGGTAGCGATCCATTGAACACTCCTGAATGTATGATAAAGTGTGTGAAAAGCAATCATCGGCGCATGGCTTTCACAAACTTGACTTCTT
>JAUHYX010000329.1 GCA_030426285.1 bacterium | reverse complement strand
TGATGAGTATTTTTCTTGTTTAAATCAGAAAATGGAGGTCTTTTCAGCTGAGAGGTTCGTCGATTCAAAGAGCCGAACCAAACATGCATTGTATTTCCAGCAGGGGACAGTTGATACAATTTTTACAGTAGGAGAGCTGAACTACGAGATTCATCTTCCTGACAATCCAACTGTGACATTGGTGGTGAATGTTGAACCGCAGCTTCCCGCCATGCCACCTGACCTAATGATGCTCAAAGTGTCAATTGATATTAACGGGCACTATGTAGAATATGATATCCCTTGTCAACCAGACAACTCTATGATCGATATGTTTGTTGCTGGTGACTTTACGGGATCTATTGGTTTTTTCAGGCAAGATGACTTTGGAAACCTGTATTTCCATGTTGCTGAAACCGACGAAGATATCTTGCTTACTACTCAGACTAAGATCGGATGTAACGATCCTTGTGATGTGAAGCAACCTTTGTGCACGTTTTCATGTGCGGCAAAAAGTTGCGGCGATATTTGTTTTCAGTTCCAACCGTCGTTTGAGCTTGATCCTCAAATCAAGTTCGCATACGAGTCATGTGCAAAACAAGCTGTTGATATGGTTGTTTCTCACCTGACTACTCAACTGTATGAGGATATGGTTGCCGAGGCTGTTGAAAGACTAGAGTACAACTATGTCGAGCAGTGTTCGCAACCTCGAGCGGTTTCAGACGCATTTGTGTACGATTACTCTGACGCGTATTACCACTATACCCTGTATTACTATGACCGTGCGGGGAATTTGGTTCAAACAGTGCCGCCGGCAGGTGTAGATTTTGACGATACCTATACTCGGCAAGATCACCCTACCCACACTATGAAGACGAAGTACGAATACAACTCGCTAGGTCAGCTTACAAGTCAGTCTACCCCTGACGGTGGTACGACAGAGTTTTGGTACGACGCGCTTGGACGCATACGCTTCTCACAAAACGCCAAGCAAGCGACGAGCAATGACTACTCTTATGTTATGTATGATGCACTTGGCAGGACAATCGAAGCCGGCCAGATGAACACAACAGACGATGTATCTACAAAAGTGAACATCTCTACCTATCCAACAACTGGAACGTCGCAAGTAGCCAAGACCGTATACACGCTTCCAGCCTCACCGGCTGTTTCAGGTCCAGGTGGAGCCTCACAACGCAACTTGCGCAATCGCGTGAGTTATGTGACCTACACGAATGATGGTCCAAACGGTTCTGGCGCAATCGTAAAAACGTACTATAGCTACGATATTCACGGCAATGTCGAATGGTTGATCCAAGACATCCCAGGCCTTGGGCCAAGTGTCATTGAATATGAATACGATCTCATTTCAGGCAATGTGAAGGCTGTGAAATACCAAGAGGGTCAAAACGATGAGTTTACGCATTGTTATGAATACGACGAAGATGGAAGATTGCTCAATGTTAAGACGTCGCTCAATGGCGTGATTTGGGAGAACGACGCCTCGTATGAGTACTATGCTCATGGTCCACTTGCACGCACCGAGCTTGGACAGGACAAAGTTCAGGGTATCGACTACACGTACACGATCCACGGTTGGCTCAAGGCAATTAATCATCCGTCGCTGAACAACAATTACGACCCAGGTGACGATGCCAATGCAACGGCAAAGGATGCGTTTGCAATGTCATTGCAATACTACGATGGTGACTTTGTGCGCAAGCTCTCAGGAAGTAGCTACACAGCTCTGAGCTCTGTAAACTCTAACACCTATCATGTGCAGGGCACACACAACTTATACAATGGTAACATTGCCGCGTGGACCTCAAACACGCAACCTTCAGGTGTGTCGGGCAAAGCGTATGAACAACTCACAGCTTATAGCTACCGCTACGACAAACTCAATCGTTTGCGCTCAGCCGATTTCTCGTATTGGGACAACACCTGGAATGCAACGCAGGAATACGGCACGCATTACAACTACGATGCCAATGGTAATATTCTGCAGTTAGTGCGCAGAGCAGACTCCAATACTCCGTTTGACTCAATTCACTATAATTACAAAACCATTGCCGGTGAACCACTCAACCAACTTGACTGGGTTGACGACAAGAAGTCGTCGTCGTCCGCTCTCGACGACATCAAACCAGGTCAAACTGCTGGCAACTACGAGTACGACGAGATCGGCAATCTTAAGCAAGTTGTCCTTCCAAATGAATTGACGATTTATTGGAATAACGGCAAGAATGTAGAATTTGTTGAGTCGCCAAGCTCCTTTAGAATC
>JAUHYX010000106.1 GCA_030426285.1 bacterium | reverse complement strand
AGCGCGGCTCTTCATACACCGAGAAGGTGACTTCAGGAAAGTTTTTTCCTTGCTCAAACCCCGCGTCTGCCAACAGCTTGCGAGCCAATTCTGGCCGATACATCAAGCCCTTGATCTCAGCTACAGGATAGCCTGGCATGACAGGTGGTGTAACTCCGTGATACGCCGCAGAAAGGGGAGAATCTTTTAGTGCAAATTCAACTATGCGCTCGCGATCAATGGCGAGAGCAAACGCCTGTCTGACGCGCACATCGTCAAAAGGAGGTTCGGTGGTCAAAAAATTCACGAACCATGTTAGCATCGCCGGTGAATGTTGCAGTTGATACTTGCTGTATGCTGGTTGCAATCCAGTACCATTGCTCACGATGTTGTCAAAAATTTCCATGGGAACTCCGTAACACTCATCAAGGGCGCCAGACTCAAACTGCTGCAGTTGTACCTTGTCATCGGTAATAAATGAGATGCGCACTGTGTTTAGCCGCGGCAAAGGTTGGCCATGTTCATCCTGTTGCCAGTAGTGAGTGTTCTTTGTGAGTGTTATATGCCGATCTGGAAGCCACTCTTGAAACACAAATGCTCCCGTGCCAACTGGATTGGCAAAAAACTCGTCTCCATAGTATTCCACAGCTTCTTTGGGCACAATGCAACCGAGAGAGTTCACCAAATAGTAGATAAATGGTGCATACGGCTTGGTGAGTGTGATGGAAAACGTAGAATCGTTGACCACCCTTAGACCATCAACTGAGGTTACGCGGCCATCTTCATTGAGACGTGACTCAAAGTAAGCATTTGCTCCTGCTACCTTATCCTTAAACGCCCAATACTGAACAGTTTTAGCTTGTGGATCGCAGTTTCGTTGCAGCGAGTAACGCACATCTTCCGCTGTAAATAGCCGCCCCTTACCACCCTCAAAACACGGATTATCATGAAAACGCACATCAGTCCGCAAATTGAATGTGTACACAAGTCCATCTTCAGAAACGCTCCAGCTCTTAGCCAATTCAGGCTGAAGCTCCAACAATGTATCAAGCGTCAGAAGTCTATCATAAATCTGCAGCGCAATGTCGTCGGACAACTTCGAGCTAATAAGCACAGGATCAAGAGCATTCGGATTGCCGCGTATCATATTGATGTACATTTCGTTGGGACGCGGACTGGCTTCAGGTTCGGCAGTATTGTTGCTCTGGGCTGTGTCCTCACAAGATGCTAATGTACAAATGAGTGCAAGCAGAATGAGTTTAGAAGTTGTCATGTGTATTGAGCTCTCGTATTTTGGCATTATCTCCTCGTTAATATAGCACTGAGACCGGAAAGCACATCCATGAAACCCGATGCAACAATTGATATCAAGCCAGCTCTTCCACAAGAATTTGCGGGGCTTCACACACTGGCCCGCAACTATGCTTGGTCCTGGATTCCAGAGATCAAGAGTATTTTCAGTGAGATAGATGAAGAGTTGTTTCGTCGCCTTGGCAGCAATCCCGTGGCATTTCTCAATGCGGTTCCCTCAAGTACATGGCGAGCACTCAGCAGGGATCAATCGTTTATCCAGCGAGTTCACGACGCGGTAGAGCGCTTTGCTGAGTACATGTCTGTAAAACAGTCGACCGAGTTTGAACAGCAACCTCTCGCGGCATACTTCTGTGCTGAGTACGGCCTACATGAGAGTTTTGCGAACTATTCTGGCGGTCTTGGCGTATTGGCCGGTGACCACTTGAAATCGGCATCTGATCTCGGTTACAAACTCGTGGCCGTAGGGTTGTTGTATCAGCAAGGATATTTCAATCAGGTTCTCGGTCCTGGTGGCTGGCAGCAAGAGGTATATGTGCGCAATGATGTGCGACAAATGCCGTTGGAGCCGGTGCTTGACAACAATGGTGAGAGGTTGACGATTTCTATGCGGCTACCGGATGGAATTGTGCATGCTCTGGTGTGGAAAATGGCAGTTGGATTGGTGGACTTGTATTTGCTCGACACCAATACAGAGTTGAATTCGATGCCATCACTGCGCAATCTCACAAACGCATTATACAGTGGCGACAGAGAGCATCGCCTGCGTCAAGAATTGCTCTTGGGGATTGGCGGCTACCGAGCCTTAGACGCCATGAATCTTCACCCTGACGTTGTGCACCTCAACGAGGGTCACGCGGCTTTTTGTACGCTTGAACAAATGCGATTGTATATGCAGCGTTTGTATATCGACATTCGCGAAGCACAGCACCTGTGCCGCATGACGACAGTGTTTACGACTCATACTCCCGTTCCAGCCGGCAACGAAGTGTTTGAAGTGAATCTCCTAAAGCGATATTTCGACAACTGCATTGATGTGTTCGGTATGAGTCTCGAGCATTTTCTAGAATTGGGGCAAGTTGAGTCTGATCCATCAGCTTTTTCCATGACTGTGTTTGGCATGAAAATGTCGGTATTTAGCAATGGGGTTTCGCGCCTTCACGGCCAAACAGCTCGCGAAATGTGGAAGCATTTGTGGCCTCAATTGCCGGTATCGCTGACACCAATTACGCACATCACGAATGGTGTGCACGCTGGTACGTGGCTCAATGAAGTACTGTGGGATCACATCAAGCCAACGCTGCCAAACACAACACCTGGAATGGCGACGAAAAATGAAGTGCGAAAAGCTATTCTAGCCTTGAACAACACGGATTTGTGGAGTATTCACCAGGAGGCTCGTGCAAGACTCGTGAAAAAGATTCGTGCTGGATTTGGCCGCACGGAACAATTGAGTCTGAACAAAATTAAAACTTCACGATCTCTGAGCAAGCGTGTGTTAACAATCGGTTTTGCCCGTCGATTTGCAACGTATAAACGCGGCAATCTTCTTTTTGGGAATATAGAGCGACTCAAAGAGTTGGTTCTTCATTCAGAGCGACCTGTACAGGTCGTTATAGCCGGGAAAGCTCATCCACATGATCAGGCAGGCAAAAAGGTTATCAAAGAGATTATGTTGGCCATTCAAGAACATGGTCTAGAAGATCACATTGTGTTCCTAGCCGACTACGATATGGAAATGGCGCGATATCTCGTCCAGGGCTGTGATATATGGCTTAACACGCCGCGAAGGCCAATGGAAGCGAGTGGAACAAGTGGTATGAAAGCTGCAATGAATGGGTGCCTTCATGTTTCTGTGCTTGACGGATGGTGGGCCGAAGGGTTTCATGCCAATTGTGGTTGGGCAATTCCCGATGCACGACACGGCGACTCTGCGCAAGAAAACGATATTATTGACCGCGATGCCCTTTTCACGCTTCTCGAAAAGCACATTATTCCAGAGTTTTACGACAGAGATCATTTGGGTAGGCCAACACGTTGGATTCAACGCATGAAAGAAGCGATGATAAGCAGTCTCTCAGACTTCTCAAGCCACAGGATGGTTGCAGAATACGATTCGAGGGGATATGCTCGCTGCGCCGGTCTTCACACAGCGATGCTCGGCAACAACTGTGAACGTTTGCGCACCATGTGTCAACAAATTGAGAAATGGTCGCACAAATGGAAAGAAGTACATGTTGCTTCAGTTGACGTGGCTCATCAAGGAGAAGCTGTATCTGGCGACGACGTAAGGATTACATGCCTTGTGAACGATAATGTTGGTGATGCAGATAGAATTGCTGTACGAGCGCTATATGGCCCACTCTCTAGCGATAACGAAATCACAGCTTCTCTCAGCGTTCGACTTTTGGATGTTCGTGACACGGAGCGCGGGATAGAGTACTCTGGCAATATTAGACTACAATCTGCTGGGCCATTTGGTGTTCGCTGCTTTGCAATGCCAATGTATGACGAATTACTGCCTTTGGAATATGCCGGACTTGCACGCTCACTCGACAGCACACAGGATACATTATTTTCCGACTAGACGCTTCAACAAGTCTGGTCGCCCTGCCTTCTTGAGTTGTTGCGATATCCAGCCTTTGTTCTCTCGTTTGTACCAGAAGAAGAAGCGGTGTTGCTTTTGTTTCTCGGCTTTGGACTTTGGTGTATCGACTTTTTTGAGCGTATATGGGTGATAGCCGGAATAGTAGATAACAGTCGCCACAGTCATAGGAGTTGGGGTAAAGTCCTGCACTTGTTCCAACTCAAAGCCCAACTCCTTTGTTTCCACAGCTAGATCGGCCATATCCTCAACATCACATCCGGGATGGCTCGAAATAAAGTACGGAACCAACTGCTGGTTGAGATTGTGCTTTTTGTCAATCTCATCGTACTCTTTCTTAAACTGTTTGAAGTGTTTGAAGTCAGGTTTACGCATAATTTTGAGCGTTTTAGGAGCTGTATGTTCTGGAGCTACTTTGAGGCGACCCGACACATGGCGTTTAAGAACTTGTACTAGATACTCTTTCAGGGATTCATCTCCCTTTTTGTTGTATGACTTCGTCAACAAGTCATATCGTATACCACTACCAACAAATGCCTTTTTTACTTTTGGGTGAGCATCTACTTTTCGATACAGTTCAGTCATTTGCGAATGATTTGTATCGAGATTCGAACAAATTACTGGGTGGATACAAGATGGGGCAACACAACGATCGCAAATACTCTGGTCTTTGCCTTTCAGCTTGTACATATTCGCAGACGGCCCACCCAAATCTGAGATGTAGCCCTTAAAGTCCTCCATCTCTGTCACTTGTTCAACTTCCTTGAGAATTGATTCTTGACTTCGACTTGCAATAAACTTGCCCTGGTGAGCAGAAATTGTGCAAAAACTACATCCGCCGAAACAACCGCGGTGCATGTTGACAGAAAACTTGATCATCTCATACGCAGGGATTGCACCTCTCTTACGGTACTTAGGATGAGGAAGCCTAGTAAACGGGAGGTCAAAACTCGCGTCAATCTCTTTCTCCGTCATAGTCTTGAATGGAGGATTGATTACCACAGTGCCTTGGGGTGTATCCTGAAGAATTCTTCGCGCTTGTGCTTTATTAGATTCTTGCTCAACAATTTTGAAGTTTGAGGCAAACTTTTTCTTATCTGCAAGACATGTTTGATGGTCAACAAGAGTTACATCTTGCCATGCCTTGTTTTTAGGAATACCATCTGAACTCATATAACCAGTTTGCTTCACCATGGTAAGCTGATGGAAAGGGACGCCTTTTTTTAGCAATTGTAGCATCTCTCGCAGTGGCTGTTCACCCATTCCGTACACTAGCAAGTCTGCACCACTCTCGACAAGAATAGATGGCATCAACTTGTCAGACCAGTAGTCATAGTGTGTTACGCGGCGCAGTGATGCTTCAATACCTCCTACAACAACGGGCACGTCTGGATACAACTGTTTAAGAATCTTCGTGTATTCAGTCACAGCATAGTCCGGACGAAACTTAGCTTCACCTCCTGGTGTATACGCGTCGTTATTGCGTCGTTTCTTTCCTGCAGTGTAGTGATTCACCATTGAATCCATACAACCGCTTGTGACCCCAAAGAACAGGTTTGGCTTACCAAACTTCTTAAAGTCCCTCAAATCATCTTGCCAATTTGGTTGAGGGATGATAGCTACGGTGAGTCCACAATCCTCGACAATACGCCCAATAACAGCGGTTCCGAATGCAGGGTGATCTACATAGGCATCTCCTGAAATCAGAATCACATCGATAGAACTCCAACCTCGGGCTTTTACTTCCTTAGCTGTGATTGGCAACCAATCAGTAATTGGTCTCTGTTGTTGAATTGTACTCATGTTTTCACCCGCTTATAGTCTACCATTGCTCAAACGTACAACGTATAGACCACATTGCATAAAAAAAGGCTGATATCCATTTGGATACCAGCCTTTCTATATCAGGTTTCGAGAATAATCTTACGATTATTTCACGAGAACCATACGCTTACTGATTGTTCTACCCTCAGCTGTCAAAGAGTACATGTACGTACCAGAAGACAATGTAGACTGAGAGTTAAACTCAACAACGTGGCGACCTGCTTCAGTAAAGCCGTCAACCAGAACTGCAACTTCGTTACCGTACATGTCAGTCACTACGAGGCGGACCTCAGTTGACTTGTACATTGTGAACGCAATTGAAGTAGAACCTGCAAATGGGTTAGGGAAGTTTGGCTCGAGACCGAACAACTCACCAGTTGCAATGTGTTCTTTAACATCTACAGCACCATCGATCTGAACAGTTACTGCATCAGATTCGACTTCACCGCACAAGCAAGTTACTACAACATGGTAGTCACCGTCATGCTCTGTTGAGTCTGTTACATATGCAGCGTAGCGTGCAGAAGTTGCACCTGCGATCATGTTGCCATTTCTGTACCACTGATAGTTACAGTCGCCTTCACCGATAGCTTCTACTTCGAGTACCAATGTATCATTGATAGTCGTTGGAGCACCGATTTGAGTTGGCTGAGAAACAATTTCAGTTTCTTGGTTGAAGCTAAGCTGTGCTGTGCTTGACTGAGTTGTACCACAAGTGTTTGAAATCACTACGTAGTAAGAACCTGCCATTACAGTTGCTGTTGTTTCAATAGAAATTGAATTCGTAGTAGCACCAGGAAGCGGCATATCATTGAAGAACCACTGATATGTCTCAACTTCATTGCTCACTGAAACAGTCATTGATGCTGGATCACCAACACAAACTCTCTGATCAGCTGGCTGAGTTGCAATTACTGGAGCTTGGCTAACAACAACACGTGCGTTGCCACTGTTCTCAGTAATTCCTGGATCACCTGCCAAGCTAACATTACAGAACACTTCAAGACCGTTATCAGCAGCTGTTACTGTTACACAGTATGTAGCTGTAGTAGCACCCTCAATTGGAGTACCATCGGCTGTGAACCACTGATAAACGATTTCGTCGTCACTGTTAGTTTCGGCTTCAATCTCGAAGCAAACTTCTGTGCCTTCGCAAACTGCGAAATCAACTGGCTGCTTCGTGATAGTTACTGTAGGATCATCAATGTTCAATGAACCGTTGTCAGAGTCTTGCGTTCCACATGGGCCTGTAACAACACAGTGGTATTCTTGAGACTCATCTGCTTTCTGTGCATTGAAGATGCGCAATTCACTTGTCTGTGTTCCTTCGAAGTGACCATCATCAGACAATGCTACATTACCTCTGTACCACTGGAATTCTGCTTCATCACCAGCGTTTGTACGAACTTCAAATACAACATCAGTTCCTGGAGGAACGAGGAAGTCATTTGGTTCGCGCAATTTCGCTGTAGTTGGTTCTTGAACATACAAGAGAGCAACTTCTGTTGAAGCTGAACCACATGCACCTGTTACAACACAAGTGTATTCACCTGCTTGATCGTATTGTAGACCTGAGATAATCAACTGCTCACCTGAAGCAACAAAGTTGCCATCGTGATACCAACGGTAATCCAATGTAGTACCGATTGGTGTTCCTGTTGCAGAGGCAGTGAAGACAACGTTACCGTTCAAGCAAACTGTTTGGCTCTCTGGGCTACGTGTAATCATTACTGGCTCGTTAACTACGAGTTGAGCGATTGAAGTAACAACGCCTCTATCATCACAAGTACCTGTAACAGTTGCACGATAGAATCCTGCATCTTCATACTCAGCACCTGAAAGCGTGATAGAGCTAGTGTTTACGCCAGGTAGTTCTACCCAGTCAACACCATTCTCGCTGTATTCCCACATGTACATAAGACCTGTACCAGTCGCATTTACAGTCATCATTGCTTCTTCGCCGTAGCATACAACCAAGCTGAGTGGCTGGCTTACGATGCGTGGCAATGTATTTACTGTAACTGTCACTTCGTTAGACATAACAGATGGATCACAAAGTGATGTCAACTCAACTGAGTAAGTACCGGCGTCACTTGTGTTAGCAGCTGCAACAGTATATGTAGAAGCTACTGCACCTGGGATAGCGTTGCCATTCTGGTACCATTGATATGTCATTCCGCTTGCGCCGTTGTCTGTAACTGCCAACATGATCTCTTCACCTTCGCAAACTTCTTGTCCAACTGGCTGCTCAACGATTGCAGGAGCAACGTTTACTACCAATTCAACTTCGTTTGAAGAAAGTTCTGGAGGACATGAGCCGTTAACCAAACAACGATACGTACCTGCTTGACTTACAGCAGTAGAAGCAAATGACAACAAGTTGTCAGTCGCACCTGCAATGTCTTCATAGCCATTGCCTTGATCCAATTGCCACTGGAATGTCAAATCTGTACCATCAGCTTGTACTTCGAAGTAAGCAAACTCACCTGAACATACAGTCTGATCGAGCGGTTGAAGTGTGATTACTGGTGGAACATTTACTGTCAACGATGCTGGGTTAGAAGTCACTGTGTTACACAGGTTAGAGACTACTACATCGTAATTACCAAGATCACCGAAGTCTGCTGCTGCAATTGTGAGAGAGCTAGTGTTTTCACCTGGGATGGCAACACCGTCTTTTCTCCACTGATACGTGATGTCGCGGCCAGAAGCTGCAACGTTGAATGTAACAGTTTCACCTTCACAAACAGAAGTACCTACTGGATCTTGTGTGATTTCTGCCAGCGTGTAGAATGTCAATTCTGCAGCAGATGTTGTTGCATCACCACAAACATTTGTAAACACTGCGCGGTAGAGATTTGCATCATCCGACATTGTTGGAACAAATGTGTACGTAGTGCTATTCGCACCTGCGATAGAAGTCCATCCTGAACCGTCATTCACTTCCCACTGAACAGAAGGAGCTGGCATACCAGACGACTGAGCAGTGAATGTGATTGAGCTTCCGTCACAAACATTCTGACTAGATGGGTTAACAGTGACAACTGGTGCTGTGTTAACGTTCAGAGTAGCTGCTGCAGTTGTTGCATCGCCACAAACGTTCGTGAACACTGCGCGGTACTGGTATCCGCTCATTCCTGCGTTTACTGCAGTAAGAGTAAGAACAGCACTGTTTTCACCAGCCATATCATTCCAGCCAGAGCCAGAATTCATTTGCCACTGAACACCTGGAGTAGGCTGTCCTGAAGCTGCTGCTGAGAATGTAGCATTGTCACCTTCACAAACAGTAGTTGATGCTGGGTCTGCTACGACTACAGGAGTAGTGTTTACAGTCAACAGTGCAGTTGCTGAAGTAGTAGTTCCACAGAAGTTCGTGAGAATTACGCGGTACTCATATCCGTCCATTGAGGCAGATACATTTGTTACATCAAGCTCTGCAGAAGTTTCACCAACCATGTTTGACCAACCATTGCCATCGTTCATCTGCCACTGAATTGTTGGGCTTGGAGTACCAGTGTACTCAACGAGGAATGTATTGTCGTCGCCTTCACATACTTCAACTGAAGCTGGCTCTGTTGTTACGACAACTGGTGCGTTTACTGTCAAGATTGCTTCATTCGTGTACACTGTACCGCAAAGGTTTGTGTAACGAGCTCGGTAGCTATTGTTGTTCATTGCTACGGCGGCATTGAACTCATATGTAGCAGATGTTGCACCTGCGATATCAGTCCAGTTAACACCGTCACCTACTTGCCACTGAATTGTTGGAGGCAATGTGCCACCTGCAGCAGAAGTAAATGTTACCAATTCGCCATCACAAACAGTTTGATCTTCTGGGTGTGTTGTTACAACTGGTACTGTGCGAACAGTCAATGAAACTGCATCTGAAGTATCTATACCACAGTCATTTGTAGCAATCACACGGTAGAAGTTACCGTCATGTGCAGACTGAGAAACACCAGCAATAGTCAATGGATTTGTATTGGCGCCAGCCATTGTAATCCATCCACCACCGTTATTTACTTGCCATTGTACAGTTGGAGTTGGCTGACCATTGATAGTTGCAGTGAATACTGCATCAAGGCCTTCGCACAAATCAACATCTGCTGGGTTAGCAGCAATAACTGCTGGAGTATTAACAGTCAAAGTAGCAGCTGAAGAGAACGCTTCACCACAAACATTTGTGAAGTGAGCACGGTATTGATAGCCATCTGCGCTTGCTGGAAGATTCGTCAAGTTGAGAGATCCACCATTTTCACCAGCGATATCCGACCAGCCATTACCGTCATTCATTTGCCACTGTGTTCCCGGAGCAGGAACTCCAGTTGCAGAAGCGCTGAATGAAGCATTGTCACCTTCACAGATTGTAACATCTGCTGGGTTTGTAGCCACTACTGGAGCAGTGTATACAGTGAGTGTTGCTGCAGCAGAAGTAGCTGAGCCACACACATTTGTAAATTCTGCGCGATATTCGTTTTGATCCATTGAAGTTGTAACAGCTGCGATAGTCAACGTCAAGTTCACTTCGCCTGCCATGTCACTCCAACCATTGCCGTCATTCATTTGCCATTGAACTGTTGGAGCTGGGCTCGCAGTTCCTGCAACTGTAAAGTCAACTTGATCGCCTTCGCAGATGTTCTGAGAAGTTGGGTCAAGAGTAACAATTGGGCTTGTGTTTACAGTAAGTGTCGCTGCATCGCTTGTCTCTGAACCACAAACATTTGCGGCTACACAACGGTATGTATATCCGTTCATGCCAGAATTAACTGCCACGGCTGTGTATGTGCTGTTTGTTGCACCAGGGATAGAAGTCCAGCCATTGCCGTCGTTCATTTCCCACTGATAAGAGATAGCGATGTTTGAAGTGGCTGTGATACTAAAGTTAGCATCGTCACCAGCACATACTGTTTCATCTGCTGGTTGAGCCGTGATTGACGGTGGAATGTTCACGTTCAATGTTGCTGCGTCAGATGCTACATCTGTGCCGCAAGAGTTCGTGAAGATTGCGCGGAACTCAAACCCGTCCCATGCAGCCAATACACCAGTCAATGTATATGTACCACTCGTTGCTGCTGGAATATCATTCCACACAACACCATCTGTGCTCTGCTGCCACTGAACTGTTGGAGCAGGAACTCCTGATGCCATAGCAGTAAATGAAGCATTGTCGTTCACACAAACTGTTTCATCTGCTGGTTGCATTGTTACAGTTGGTGGAACATCAATTTCGAGGGTTGCCAAGGCAGTTGCAGTTGTGCCACAAAGGTTTGTGAACACTGCGCGGTACGTGTTTCCATCGTATGAAGCAGGTACGTTATTGATGTTCAACACAGTAGTGTTAGCACCAGTAACATTTACCCAGCCACCACCAGTGTTAACCTGCCATTGAACTGTTGGGTTAGAACCTGTTGCTGCAGCAGTGAAGCTAACATTGTCACCTTCACAAGCATCAACATCTGCTGGGTCAGCAGTAACAGTTGGAGGAGTAATCACAGTGAGCTGAGCAACTGCT
>JAUHYX010000328.1 GCA_030426285.1 bacterium | reverse complement strand
CGTCTCACCATTTCTCTTTGCTTGATCAACAAATTCATTGTACACCATGTCCATGAATTGTTTGGGGTCCGGTTCCAGGTACATCATTAATGTGTAGTGTCCCGCATCTGAATCAAAGTTCAGTACCTCGTGCTTAATGCGAATGTCGATACTCTGGCCTTTGTACAAAAAGCTATCAGCATGCAGTGTGTCAATACCTTCACTAATTCTAACAGTGGTTCCATTGAGGTCAAAAAAACAATTGATGAAATCGAGCCCAGATTGTCGCACGTTGACTTCACTATCAAATTCCTGCTTCAGTGTCTCGGCGCGCCAAACGATTTCGCCAAGTCCTACAAACTCTTCGACCGTGTTTTCTGCAGCTTCAATAGCTTCCTCTTGCAGCTCCTGCCAGTTCGAAACTGTCTTGAGTTCGCCAGACTTTTCCGTTTCTAGTTCAATAGTTGTGTTGTCCAAGAAACCATAAAGTTCTTCGCCAAAAGACATGGCAGGTGAAAAGGTTGTATTGGTTCTATCTATTTCGATAGTGTACCCCTTTTCATCCAGATCTTCTATCGAGAAGTCTGCACCAAATGACGTTTTTTGATCGACGAGAGTATCACCATCCTGCACAACTACTTCGGTAATGACAAACGTGTACGATCGTTCATCTCCGACTTTCCAATAGGCAGTGTTGGTGATAACATCCAGATCTTCTTGAATCTGACCAAAAGCAACGGTAGAGCATGCAACTACGCACAGCAACATGAGCCTCAACATATAAACTCCATTTGAGAATTGTATAGCCCAATAATCTGTGAAATCCAGACTTTGTATCACACAGGATTGGCAGGCACGATAAAAACTGCTTGCAATGTAAGAAGGTTTTGCGACTTAAAGAAGCGTGCGGTTGCCTTGCCCAACACACCCGCGATTCTCACGGAGTATGTGTAAGAACCGCAGGATGTTGAAGCTAGTGCTCCGGCTGTGAGCTAAGAGAGGCCGAAGTACTTGTATTCTAGAAGTGTTCTCGTTCAACACGTGGAGATGCAAAATTACCGAACATATACGAGGAAAAACACTAAAAATCATCCACACGTATCAACGGCGCTTTTTCCGCCAAATCGCATCTTTCTGCCAATCGCCTGCCATGATACAACCATATGGGATAATTTCATCGACGACTGATCCGAGATTGAATTCTTGCATTTGCTGCTTTACTGCATCGGCATCTTTGTACGCAGAAGGCAACTCTGAAATATCAATATTTCCTGAGAAAAAGCGCACATCAAGCCCATGTGTCTCTTGGCGAAAAACCTGTTCGTTTGTCAGGTGCTCCTTCGATCGTTTGTGCTGAGTTCTGCTCATATTGCGTCCGGCACCATGTGGTGCAAAACCCAAATTGTTTGTTGTAGCATCACCGCGAACAACTAGGATCGGTGCACTCATATTCAGCGGAATTAGGCGCAAACCATCGGTGCTGTCAGGTACAAACTCATCTACAAGTGGAGTTGCTCCTTTGGCGTGATAAAACACATCATCCTCCTTGAACACAAAGTTGTGTTCATTCCAGATTCGAGAGAAAGGATGTATTCCCATCGTATTGGCTATCGCATCGTGAATCATGCTGTGGTTGAACTTCGTCCACAAGCGCGTAATCTGCAAAGCTTCCCAGTATTGTTTACCGATATCTTCAGAGAAAGGGATCCAGGCATTTACTTTGGGCGTAGAAGGAGAAAGTTCGATTCGATACGACTCTGCAACTCTTCGCCCTTCTTTGAACAGCTTTGCTCCCAACCCGCGGCTTCCGTGGTGAGTAACCAGAATTGTTTCACCAGTTTGCTTCGACTGGCCGACGAAGAGGAAGTGGTTGCCGTCACCTTGAGTTCCCAGATGTGATTGCATTACCAACTGAAATTGATCGGCTTTCAGAAAATAGTTTTCCATGCTCTCAGCAATCACCTCGGCAGGAACGTCAAACCTATCTTCTCTTCCTCCTGGCCCAAAATGCGTCGTGTTCAAAGCAACATCTAGAACACGTTTTGGGTCTGCGAATCCTACATTTGTTGCCATAACGGAACAGCAAATGTCAGCACTGTGCATAGAAGGGTGTATGGCGTTTTTTGTCGCCACCACACCGCCTACTGGGATATGTCCATCCGGTCCCGTTGGGCAGGCGTCTGGCATAACAGCGCCGCTAACGACAGTCGGCGTTCGCATCACTGCATTCATCGTGCGGTGTACAGCCGCTACATTAAACTGTTCTTCATCAGTCGATGCTACAATATT
>JAUHYX010000105.1 GCA_030426285.1 bacterium | reverse complement strand
TATTATTTGGACCATTTTGCGAGCTCTGGCGATATATTCGGAGTTCGGGTATGTTTCCAGAATAAACTGATACAGCTCCAAAGCGGCTTTTTTCTCACCCAACTTGAGTAGCGACTCGGCTTTCAATAACAGCGCCTGATCGGTTTTAGGCGACATCTTGTTCTCCATGAACAAGTCGAATTGCTCTATAGCAGCGTTGTAGTTCCCCAATGCATATTGGCACTCCCCCATCCAGTAGTGAGCATTGGTTCTGACGATCATGCTCGGTGAGGATTCCGTGACCATGCGCAAGAGCTGAGCAGCATCGTCATACCTGCGCTTGGCAAAATACTGCAAAGCCAGCTTATAGTCCTCCGGATACTTCACCGGGACACTGGCGATGTTTTGACTAGCGGTAGGTTTCGTTTGTTCTTGTGGCTGCACCTTGGTTGTTTCAGATTCATCTTGCTCAGACTGTGGCTTCTCCTCAGCGTCAGTGGTAAGAACCTGATCCGTGATGTCGATAACAGTTGAAGTGTCTGAAGGTGAATCAGCAAGTTCTTCGTCTGGCAAAATAAACGTTGAAGCATCCACCGAGGTGTCAACAGGTGCTCCAGTTATTGCGTCGCCTGCCAGTGGGTCCTCATTGAGAACATAGTCTCGAATTGTGGCAACATCAGATTCTATACGCGTGAGTCGCTGCTGAACATCTTGGATATCGGCAGACATCTGTTCTTGATTTTGCTCGAGCCGACGCATCTGATCGCGAAGCGAGTTTCCAGCCTGGTCACTCTCTGACAACGCATCGGGTTCAGTGACTTCCGGAGTTTCAGAGATTGGTTCAACGTTTTGGTCTACTGCCGTAGAGTCCGACGCGGCTGTTTCACCGAAGAACGGAAGTGATCCACACGACAATGTCATCAAACACGTGGTGGCTATTACAATATGAAGTGTTAATTTGTACACGTTGCGTACACAACTCGCTGTTTATGGGGTTGTTGACGAGAATTTACACACTTCGGTTGAGCTAACAAACTAGACCTTTCCACATGTCAGACTCTTATGCATCATCAGAATTTGGTTCAGGGCTGAGACGACGTATTCTCATCGTTGCAGTTCTCTCGATAGCATTGGTGTTTATCGGGCGCTTATTCTATATGCAAATTCTTCATGGTGAAGAGTATCAGCGCAAGAGTGAACGAGTGATTCGGCCGATTTCGAAGACTCCACTTAGAGGGGAGTTTTTTGATCGCAACGGCAAACCTATTGTACAAAACACGCCGTATTTCTCAATAACGATCACTCCGCATGAGTTTCGAGAATCCTCTATTCCGTTGTTGTCGGACATCATTGGAATCGAGACAGCGCAGTTAGAGAAGCTCTATGAAAAAAATCGACGCGACCGATTCCGTTCGTTCTCTGTGCTAGATGACCCCGAGTATGACATTATTGCCACACTCGAAGAAAATGCTGACTTGTTGCCCGGCGTGGCTATTGAAGCTGAGTCGAAACGCGACTACAATTTCGAAGGCAATTGCTCTCATCTACTTGGATATGTTCGCGAAATATCGCCAGAACAACTTGAAAGTGAAGATGACTTTTATGTTCCCGGTGACTTTGTTGGACGCAAAGGATTGGAGCGCAAATACGAATTCGAGCTGCGCGGTGAAAAAGGAGTCGAGTACACTGCTTACAATGCGTTGGGACAGCGTGTTGCCAGTTTTAACGACGGTCGTAATGACTTGGCGACGCTAGATGGTTACGACCTGAATTTGACTCTTGATATAGACTTGCAGACATATTGTGAGCAACTGATGGAGGGCCGTTCAGGAGCGATTGTGGCTCTGGATCCTCGCAATGGTGAGGTGCTTGCAATGGTATCTGCACCAGATTTTGACATTCGGCACTTTTCGGGTTCAATTCCTGCAAAAGTATACAATGCCCTGCGCGACGATCCTGAAAAACCACTCTTAAACCGGCCAATTTATGGCGGATATCCACCGGGGTCAACATTCAAAATGTTTGTTGGTTTGATGGGGTTGCAAGAAGGGCTGATAACACACACATCAACGTTAAATTGTCAAGGTTTTCTCGACCTCGGACGCTGGAAACCTCGGTGTCATGGTGGCGCACATGGCAATATCAATCTCGAACGAGCTTTGCAGGTCTCGTGTAATGTGTATTTCTACAAGTTGGCTCGTCAACTCGGCATGGAGCCGTTTGAGAGATATGGCAAAATGTTTGGCTTTGGCAGCAAAACGTCCATCGATGTGTCTCCTTCTGAAGAAAAAAGCGGTCTGCTTCCCACTCCTGAAATCATGGACAAAATGTACAAGTCCAATGGCTGGACAAAAAATCAGGTAGTGAACTGGGGGATCGGTCAAGGAGAGATAACAGTAACGCCATTGCAGCTGGCTGTGTATACGTCGGTAATTGCAAATCGCGGTACATGGTACCAACCACATGCTGTGCGAAGCATCTACCGCAGGTCTACTGGTGAGTTAAAAAATTTAGTGTATGCTGAAAACGAAGTTCCAATTGCAGCGGAACACTTCGACGTGGTTCGCAAGGGCATGTACGATGTGGTGAATGTGCCTGGAGGTACTGCACTAAACGGAAGAATTGCCGGTGTGGATGTGTGCGGCAAAACTGGTACAGCGCAGAATCCACACGGTCGCGATCACTCGTGGTTCACGTGCTTTGCTCCTTTGAATGATCCTCAGATTGTTGTCACCGTGATTTCTGAAAATGCTGGTTTCGGTACAACCGTTGCGGTTCCTTTGGCTCGTAAAACCATCAAAGCATACATGGGCCTAGAGAAGGAAGATCCTGGGCTGTATGTTCCTCCTGTTCCTGTTGCGGATACTATTAGTGTTGACAGCCTTGAGCTTATTCCCGCTATGGTCGACACCTCCAATTCTGTTGCGCAATAGTCATGAAAGGTTTTGCAAGTCGATACCTAGTTGTGTTTTTGACCGCGCTGTTTGTTTCCTGCGGTTCAGGAGCTGACAAACCAAGCGATGTGCCGACTCTTACATTTTGGCATATGTGGTCAGAGCCACACCAGGCACGCGTTATCGACTCGCTGGTGCGAGTGTTTGAACAGAAGCACAACTGTACAGTTGACATCACGTTGTTGTCCTGGGCAAATGCCAAACAGAAGATAGACCTAGCTATCAATGCCGGCGTTGCTCCAGATGTTCTGCACAGCTCTCTCGATTGGGTGCATGAATACCGGCAAGCAAAAGTTATTCAAGAAGTTGAGATACACGAAGAGTATTTGTTGCCATCTGTACATTCAATGTGCACACACAACGGGGCATTTTTTGCTGTCCCATGGACAGTTAACACCCGTACACTTGTATGCCGCTCAGGTGTCCAATCTCAAGTACAATCACTAGAAAACATTGTTGAAAGTGGAATTGTCTTTGGTCTACCATCATACGAGCCACACAATGTTCATAAGAAATTGCTTCCGTTGTTTCTGTCTTTTCAAGACATAACTATTGATTCAACTGGAAACGTGATAATATCAGAGCAACACGTTCTTAGGGTTGCTAAACTGATCAAGCAGATTTCCAAAAATGGTGTTGTTGATAACTCTCGCAAAATTGACAACTATTTGCTTCAAGGAAAGGTTGAAGCCACAATAACAGGTGTATGGCTTCTGGAGAAAAATGAAAAGACTAGCAATCCACTTGACGTAGTGGCTATAGGTGACATCCCATCTGTGTCAAAAGATTACAGGTACGGTTTATCAATACTAGGTGGAGATTGCATTTTGCTGCCCAAAGGAGGACACAAAGATCAGTTGTCCAACAAACTTGCAACGTTTCTGACAAGCAAATCGGTCGTCGACAATCTCGCAGAATCATTTCCAGAGGCTGGCACTTCTCCGTTTGAAATTGGTTCTAAAAACCTATCTCCATTCGAGCGCCAACTACTTGCATGTGCCACAATTTCTGATCCAGTTAGCTGGGTAAACAACCAAGGTGCCTTTGAAAAAGCACTGACCAAAATCTACACAGGGAACAACACATTAGAAGATGTTGCTGAGGAAATCACCGAAAGATTCCCAAAACTGAAAATTCATCAATCCAGCGTCTTTAGGCTTGGTAAGCCAAATGGCGCGAAAGAGGAATAGTATTACAACCGCAATAGAGCCCAACATGAATTTGTCAAACGTCTTTATTTGTAGGGCGCCGGTTACCGAGCTCCATTCAGTTCCAAGGTTAGAAACCTGACTATTCTTACCCTTCGTTCTTCTTTTATACTGCTTTTTTGCCATGGATGTAACCAAGGATTATTGAGAATCTGATGAAAACAACATGCAATATGTGATACTGTTGTGGGTTTTGCAATTAGTGTGCACAACCAACGCCTGAATTTGTGAGTTCGGACATCATCTCCCAGGCCCCTGTTACAACAATACGTGCCGTTCTCAATGTGGAATCTGGATTGACAATGTGTGTAAAGCCACCAGAAGAATGACCGGTTTGAATTTTGACAGGACGGTACAATCCATTGCCGTGATCTAAAAACACAGCTTGCTGATTTTCCATTTCTATGACGGCTTCATCTGGTACTGCCAATTGATCTTCGGAGTCAACCACAATATAGCCATGGAGTTTCATGCCTGGAATAAGCTTTCTGCCATTTTCATCGTGTACATGAGCGTGAATGTGGCGCGACCGCGTGCCGTCTTCCAACTCCGCACTCACCGCGAAAATCTCGGCTGTATACACATCCTCATATCCCTCTGCTGAAAAAACAATCGTCTGCCCTACTGCAACATCAAGAGCATATTTTTGAAACACCTGAAAGTCAGCATGCAACTCAGTTTTTGCATTCACAAGCGTCACTAGACTCGCTCCACTTTCAACAAAATCGCCCATCATGATGTGAACTTTACGAACATTGCCTTCCGATGGGGCGCGCACTTGTAGAGTGCGTCCATTCCATGATTCATCCGGAGAAAAACCTGCCAATTCGCATTTTGCAAGCAGTGTACGCAATCGAGCCTGTGCTACGGTCAGGTCAGTTTCTTTGCTTTGAACATCTTCAAGTGACGTGTAGTTGTCAGCATGCAATTGCTTGGCTCTTTGCAGTTCTTGTTCCAAAAATGAAATAGTTGCTCGCATGGCTGTAATGTCTTGCTTTACTTCACTGATCTCCGGATGCGAAAGCTCAAACAGCAATTGACCTTTCTTGACAAACTGACCCTCTATGACATGAATACTGGAGATATTGGCATTGAACACACTCGTAACATCGTATTGAGCCTGTGGAAGCAGCTCTGTTTCTCCAAACACGGGAATTGTGCGACTAACCTGCACATCTCTCAGTGTTTCTGTGTCCACCCCAATTAGGCCTTTTGCTGATTCTTGTAGCACAACGCTCTCTTCGAACACCGAATGCTCGTGCTCATCTCCATGTACATCACCATGCTCGTGCTCAGCATGGTCATGACCTGAGTGGTCCTCATTGCCGTGATTGTGTTCTTGGTGCTCATTGGCACCAGAGCAAGACATCAACACACTTGTGGTCGCGAGCACAAGTATTGCGCTTACAGATCTGAATAGCTGTCTCATGATTCTATCTCTTTTGAAATTTTTCGTGTGTTTAGGGAAATATAGACTGAAGGCAAAAGCAGTAGTGTATACACTGTTGCGGTTACTAGTCCAAAAATAACAACAGTAGCAAGTGGGCGTTGTACTTCCGCTCCTGCAGAGGTTGAAATCGCCATGGGAAGAAAACCGAGGATATCTGTGCCAGCGGTCATCAACACAGGACGCACCCTCTTTCCCACTGCAGCCACAATGCTAGTGCCAGTTGCTTTTGATGCTTTAAAGGAACTAACTAAAACAAGACTGTTGAGTACAGACAAACCACACAAGACCACAAACCCGATACCGGCGCTCACTGAAAACGGTATGTCGCGAACGTACAATCCAACGACCCCGCCAACTCCAGCAACTGGCACGCTACACAAGATGAGCAATGTGTTGCTCCAATTGCGCAGTGCCAGCCACATCAAGAGTGCAATACTGAGCACAATGAGTGGAACTGTGTAGCTCAATGACTGAGTGGCGCGTTGGTAGTTCTGGTATGCGCCGCCATATGTTACATAGTACCCAGTGGGCATTTGCACGTCATTGACGCGGTCTTTGATGAATTCTATAACATTCACCAAGTCTCCCTCACCAACATTGAATCCCACATACGTGCGTCGCTTACCGTTTTCCCTGCTGATTTGCATGCGTTGAGGCGCATTAGTGATTTCTACAAATTCAGATACTGGGATCAGCTGTTCATCCCGGGTTCGAACGAATAATTTGTCAAATCCGCTCGCGTTCTTTGACCGTCTTGGCATTCTGACGTGAATAGGAATTGAAGCATCCTCTTGCAAGACTACTCCAGTTTCAGCTCCTCCATAAGCAGTAGCGATAACATCTGAAATATCCATAGCCGTTACGCCATAAGATGCCAAAGCATGGCGTTTGAACGAATATGACAGTGTCGGTACTTCTTCCGACGGCTCTATGGTCACGTCAAGAGCAGCAGGATTTGTCATGATGACCTCAGCAATGTCGGCTGCCACTCTTCGCAGTGTGTCAGTATCTGAGCCGTAGATGACGACTGCAACGTCTTGACGAATACCGCTGAGTAGTTCGTTAAATCGCAGTTCAATGGGCTGAGTAATCTCCGAATTCACACCTGGATATGCGTCCGCTATGTTCTGAATATCGGCGCGAACAGATTCAAGGGTTCGGCCTGAGGCAAACTCACTGCGAGGCTTTAAGCGTATAATCACGTCGGCGATGTCCATCGGCATGGGATCGGTTGGTATTTCTGAAACACCAATTTTACTATACACGCCCGTGATTTCGGGAATGTTGTCGAGAAATTGCTGTTCTAGTCTCGTTGTGATTTCAACTGTTGAAGTTAAGTCTGTTCCGGGTTTGGCGATCACCTGTATTGCTAAGTCACCCTCTTCGAGACGAGGTAAGAACTGACCACCCAATTGCGTGAACATCCACCATCCTGAAACCAACAATACCGCAATTGCTACAATACCTATCGCTTTGAAGCGCACCAAATAGGTGACACCACTCTGAATTCCTGCGCTCATGGTTTCGAATACTGATTCAATAGTCTTCGATTCACCTGCCTTCACCCGAAATACCTTGATGGCAGCAGGAACCCACAAGAGACAAGCAAATACCGCACCTATCATGGCAAAGACAAATGTAATGGCCATCGGCTGAAACATTCGTCCTTCAGTTCCTTCGAGAAACATAACTGGAATGAACACGAGCAAGATGATGAGTTGTCCAAAAAAAGCAGGTTTGAGTACAGCTGATGTACTTTCAATAATTGAACGATCTCCAAACCTTTGTTGTTTCGCATGCCAGAGCAAGAACGCTTCCACCATAATCACTGCACCGTCCACGAGTATGCCAAAGTCAATTGCGCCAAGACTCATGAGGTTAATTGTGACGCCGAATACATTCATTAGACCAACAGCAATGGCCATTGAGATTGGAACAGTCGCGGCAATCACGACTCCCGCCCGCCAATTTCCGAGGAGGAAAATGAGTACGAGAACAACAATTCCCGCACCTTCCACAAGGTTGGTAAGAACCGTTTGTAGTGTTCTTTCAACAAGATCAGACCTGTCGAGTATGGGAACGATTGTCACACCTTCTGGCAAGCTCTCTTGAACAGTAGGAATCATATCGTGTACAGCTTGCACAACCTCGGCGGGGTTCTCGCCGCGGCGCATCATCAGGATGCCGCCTACGGCTTCTCCTTTTCCGTTCTGTGTAAATGCACCGTAACGAACAGCTAAATCCTGCTTTACGGTTGCGATTTCGCCTACAGTGAGTGGGTACGGAGTTGCGTCGATGTGAGTAGCAGCAATATCCTCGGCATTTGTGTACGCACCAACGCCGCGAATGAAAAGCGCTGAGCGCTTGTGTTCAACCCATGCGCCACCGCTATTGACCCCTCCTTCGTGAAGAGAATGCACCACGTCTTGAATCGTCAAGTCATGCGCGAATAGCGATTCTGGAGCAACCTCAACGGCAAATACAACAGGAGCAGCTCCAAGTGTATTTACCTCAACTATGCCAGGTACATTAATGAGGGTGCGAGATACAATGTTGTCTTGAATACGGCGAAGATCAGCAAGGGATAGATCCACTTTTGATTCGTCAACATCCAAGCGGTATTGGTACACTTCTCCTAAGCCAGAAGCTGGTGGTCCGATATATGGCTCACCATAACCTTCAGGTATTCCCTCCACATGCTGCAGCGCTTCGTCGAGCAGTTGTCGTGGCAGCCATGGCCCCATGTCGTCGGGGAAAACCACGGTAACCACGCTAAGGCCAAAGCGCGAAAGTGACCGGACCTCTTCAACATGTGGTACTCCATTTACGGAGAGTTCAATTGGACGAGTAATGTATTGTTCAACATCCTCCGAAGACAAATTCGGTGAGGATGTGATTATTTGCACTTGGTTATTAGTGATGTCTGGAACGGCATCAACACTGATAAAGAGAGCTGAAACTGCCCCCCAAATTAGCGCGATACACACCAAAACAAGCGCCACTGGGGCACGTTTCACAGACCAAGCAATAATGCTTGATATCATAGGTTTATAAGTTTAGGTGAATAAAAACTGTGTTAAGCAGTTTGTATTCGAGGAGGCTGGTCAACAGGAAAGGCACGGACAGGTAGTTCAATAGCTACTTCTATATGCTTTGAGTTGTCGCTATCGTTAAAAAATGTGATGTGAATAGACTCGGTAAGACAAGCTAACCCGCAGCAGGAACACGAGCACAGTACCCCACAGGTATCAGACTCACGGTGGTCGGCAGACGGTCCGTCTTCTGCGATCGTTGCTTGATCAGAACCAAATTCGCTACATTCATGGGCACTTGTGTCTACTGATACATTGACTTCTGCATGGGAATGATCACCATGGCTACACGCTTCAACCAATGAATCCGTGCAAGGCAAAACAGCTGTTATGCCCAAGAGCAGCAACATGACAACACTGAGCTTTCTTATTATATGTCGGGTTTCGTAGAACACAGACACAAACATACAGAAAATTTCTTGACAAAATCATACCCAATCATTGTGCAGTAAAGAAAATAAGTGTACATTTGTACTGAGTTGAGTAGCAGTTTCTCCCCTAAGTGCTACGCTCAGATGCTCATACCTGGTGTATCCCCATCGCCGGGTATTTTTCTTTTAAACCAGTTGGTTATGGTCTAATGAGTTCTACAAGCTCGGAAAGTATCATTGCTGTAGCTCCCCACACGGGTACTTCGCCGTGAATATTCCAATACGGGAATGATGTTGCCTTACCTTGAATCGTCCAATCTTTCTGCTGGACTATGGTTCGATCAAACAGTGTTGAGACGGGAACAGTGAATACCTCGTGCACTTCGCGTGGATCTGGATAAAACGTTACATCAGAGTTCACACAACCGACAATAGGAAACATCAAGTTGTTTGAAACGGGTATGTATAAGTGCGTTAACTCACCAAGAATTTCAACATCAGCTGGGTTTATGCCTACTTCTTCCTGACTCTCCCTTAGGGCAGCCTCAACTACAGTTTCGCCGGGGTCTATTCCCCCGCCCGGAAAACTCACCTGACCGGCATGATGCTTAAGCGCTTTGCTACGAACTGTGAGAGTAACCTGAACTGTGGCAGTCTCTTCGTCTTGAACCAGAAGTACCATCACGGCAGAACGTCTACACGACTCTTGCTTGTGAACTGGAGGCTTCTTTAGTCGATATGGGTCAGGTGTCATAAGTACCTGAGCCTGCCATCCTGGTTTGTCGTTCTGCAAGGCAGCTCTAATTTTTTCGGTTGTCATTTCCAGAACCGTTGATGTGGTAACTAACAAAAAAGGCTGTTCCTCTCGCGAAGAACAGCCTCTAAACTTACGACACTATTTGCTTCTTAGTCGTCAATCTCATCAGGAGAAACTGAAGCAACAGATGCACCAGATACGAAATCTTCTGCACCAGGTACAGGGTGATTCGCATTGTATGTGTCAATGTCATCTTGAGCTTTGTCTTTCAGGTATTCAACCGCTGAAAGGACAATTTTCTTCGCTTCTTTGTCGAACTCAATGACTTTCAACGGAATAGACTCATCTACTCTGAAGTAATCACCGATGCTCTTAATAGGAGCAAATGATAGCTGAGATGTTGGAACAAATGCATCAACACCAAGTGGAAGTTCTACAATCACACCTTTCTCGATAATGCGAACGATGCGACCTTCAGATTCTACACCAACTTTGTAGTTGTCTGAGAATTCTTCCCATGGGTTTGTGCGAATTTGCTTGTGTCCGAGAGAAATACGGCGTTGTTCCAAGTCGATTGACAAAATAACAACTTCGATTTCCTGTCCTTTCTTCACAACTTCGGCCGGGTGGCGGATCTTCTTTGTCCAACTCAAGTCAGAGATGTGAACAAGACCATCAACACCAGGTTCGAGTTCTACAAACACACCAAAGTTGGCGATGTTGCGAACCACACCTTTGTGAACACTTTCAACAGGATATTTCTTCAGCAATTCTTCCCAAGGATCTGGCTCGAGCTGCTTCATGCCCAGAGAGAGCTTTTTATCCACTTTGTCGATGTTCAGAACAACTGCATCCACGATTTGTCCCATAGAAACAAATTGAGATGGGTGCTTGATGTGCTCTGTCCACGACATTTCAGAAATGTGGATCAGTCCTTCAATACCTTTTTCGATTTCGATAAACGCACCGTAATCTGTTAGGCTGACGACTTTACCAGAAACCTTCGTACCCGGCTCGTATTTGTCGCCAATTGTGTCCCACGGATGTGGAGTCAATTGCTTCATGCCGAGAGAGATACGCTTCTTGTCTTCGTCGAAGTCAAGAACAACAATTTTGATTTTCTCATCGAGAGAAACGAATTCTGACGGATGAGAAACGCGACCCCAAGAGATATCTGTGATGTGAACCAAACCGTCTACACCACCGAGGTCTACGAAAATACCGAAGTCTGCGATTGCTTTCACATGACCTTCGAGTACCAAGCCTTTCTCCAATTTCTCGAGAATTGCCTGACGCTGCTCAACAAGGTGCTCCTCGAGGAGAACTTTGTGTGAAACAACAACATTTTCGTTCGGATGATTGATTTTCACAACACGCACGTCCAAGTCGCGACCAATCCATGCGTCGAAATCTCTCACAGGCTTCACGTCGATCTGAGATCCAGGCAAGAATGCATCAATACCCATCAGATCTACAACCATACCGC